>PUNF01000158.1 GCA_003552525.1 Clostridia bacterium
TACAGCGAGTACCCTCGGATGGCCGAGGCAGCCGGGCTCACCTACGAAGAACTGATCGAGTCACTCGTGTCCTTGGCGGCAAACCGAGGCCGACGCGTCCGGTAGGCCTATGGCCCGGCGCGTGCATGCGACCGTTCGCTCAATGGGGTTCACGAAGGGCATCTTGAAGCATGCGCTCGATTCTTGTTGCGAGCGGCAAGAGATACTCGAGCAGGTCCGAGCGCGTCAACCGGAGAACCTCCAGCGGCGTGATCGAAACCTTACCCGATCGGACCGCGGCAAGATCGGTTCCGTGCTCCTCGGTGTCGGGGGCGATGTCCACGGCCAGGTGATAGCAACGCCGGCCCTCCTCGTCGACCCCGACGACCACCCGGTCTTCGTAGGGGCATCCACCCAGCTCTGTAAAGGCCACACCATGAATGTCCCCCGCGGACCGGTCGGGGACATTCACATTCAATAGCCAGGGATTGTGGGGAATGTGGGCAGCGAGGGAAGTCAATGTGCGTGCCACACGGGCCGGAAGCCGATAGTCTCCCTCTTCTCCGTCGGTGCGCCCGCTCGAAACCGCCATTGCGGGCTTACCGGCCAGTACCGCCTCAATAGCGGCGGCAACCGTACCGGAATAGAGGACATCAGTGGCCAGATTGTAGCCCAGGTTGATCCCCGAGACCACCATCTGTATGGATTCGGGCGCCAACTCGTTCAACCCGAGCTTGACGCAATCCGCGGGTGTACCGGACACAGCCCAGGCGGCACAGTCGAACTCGGCATCGTCGAGACGATCCGCATAGACCGGTTCGCGGATGGTGATGGCGTGTCCCCGGGCAGACCACTCGCGATCCGGTGCCACCACGTAGGTGTTCGCCCCCGGAATAGCCTGGAGCTCGCGAACCAATGCCCGGAGTGCGGGTGACTTCACACCGTCATCGTTGGTAACCAAGAACGCCGGCAACAGCATATACCTCCTCAGCGATGGTTTATCCATTCTAGCGATATTCCGCCACCACGACAAGCCATAATACGCGTCCACACGGCAGACGTGTGCAGCGTAGCCTGTCGGCAGGCATGGAACGGCAGAGGGCGGAACCGGGATCGGCTACGCATCGGGATCGAGTAGCTGCATGATTTCGTCCACGAGAACGGAGACCATCTCATCTTCGTCGATGCGGCGAATCACTTGCCCACCCCGGATCAATACGCCGCCCCGCGGACCACAGCAAACGCCGACGTCCGCTGCCCGGGCTTCGGCAGGTCCGTTCACTTCACATCCCATGACGGCCACGGTGAGGTCCCCCTTGACGTCCCGGACAGCCTCCTCCACACCGAGAGCGATGCGTGGCAAATCCACCTGGCAGCGGGCGCAGGTCGGGCACGAAACGATACGAATGCCCTGTGGAGCCAGGTTCCATGCGCGTAGGATCTCGCGTCCCACCTCGACCTCTTTCACCGGATCGCCGGTCAAAGAGACGCGAAGCGTGTCTCCAATGCCCCGACCCAACAGATAGCCGATACCCACGGAAGAGCGAATGGTACCCTTCTCGGGTGTGCCCGCCTCGGTCACGCCAAGGTGTATGGGATAGGGACTCTGCTCCGCCAGCAGCTCATTGGCGCGCACCGTGGTCCCCACGTCGGCTGCCTTGAGGGATATGACGATGTCAAAAAACCCGACCCCCTCCAGCAGGCGCACCTGACGCAGCGCGGCCTCGACCAGTGCATCGGGACCGCTGCCGAGATTGCGGCGAATATCGGCGGGCAAGGAACCGGCGTTCACGCCAATCCGAATCGGAATCCCCCGCGCTCCGGCGGCCTCAGCCACGGTGGCCACGTACCGCTTTGGGAGATTCCCGGGATTAATGCGCAGCTTGGCGGCACCGGCTTTCACACTGGTCAACGCCAGGCGGTAGTCATAGTGGATATCGGCCACGAGGGGGACGGGACTATCCTGCACGATTCGCTCCAAGGCCTGGGCAGATGCGTCATCGGGTATCCCCAGCCGCACGATCTGCGCACCGGCCGCATAAAGTGCGAACACCTGCTCCAGGGTGGCCACGGTATTGCGGGTATCGGTGTTCGTCATGGACTGGACGGTGATGGGGGCCCCATCACCGAGGGGAATCGTTCCGACGTGAACCCGTCGGGTGGGCCGGCGCCTATGATCGATCATGTCGGCCTCCTCACCCGGTGATGCGGAGGATGTCCTGAACCGTTACATATAGTGCCAGCAGGATCAGCAAAGCAACACCGATGAGATTAATCCAGCTCTCTTGTTCGGGATCCAACGTCTTCCCGCTCACCGCTTCCACGCCGAGCAGCACGAGACGACCTCCATCGAGCACCGGCAAGGGCAATAGGTTGATCAGCCCGACGCTTGCACTGATCGATCCCACGAGGGAGAGGAGGCTGGCGAGCCCCATCTGGGTGGCACGTCCCACCTCGCTTCCGATTCCGACGATACCCATGAGCTGGTCGGTGCCCGTCGTCCCGAGGACCATCTCACCGAGGGTACGGGCGAGGATCACGATCACCATGCCCGTCCAAGCGACGGCTTCGGCCAGGGCAATCCAAACCGGGAAGCGGCGGTTGGTGGTCTCGGATCCAATACCGGCAAATCCGATGCTCCCTTCTCCCTCCGGGGTGGCCTCGGGAATCACCGTGATTTCTTCCACGGTGTCGTCGCGCTCCACCTGGAACCGCACGGCTTCACCCGGGCTCGCCCGGACCGATTCGACGACTTCCATCCACTCGTCCACCGGTTCGCCATCGACGGCGATGATGCGATCGCCCACCGCGAGCCCCGCCTCGGCGCCGGGTAGGCCCTCTTGTACTTCGGCGATGGTGAGGGTCGGGAAAGGAACGCCGACGATGGCATAAATCGTGAAGAATATGATGATGGCCAACACGATATTGGTAACGGACCCGGCCGCCATCACCTTCGCACGCACACCCGGGGTTTGATCCGTCATCCGCCGACCGACAGGTACGGCATCCACGGATTCCTCCCCTTCGAGGGCACTGGGGGTCTCTCCGGCCATCAGGACGTAACCACCGAGGGGAATTGCCCGCAGGGCAAACTTCGTTTCTCCACTGCCCCAGGAGGCGATCTCCGGGCCGAAGCCAATGGAGAACTCGTGGCAGAGGATACCCGCCCGGCGCGCCATGAGGAAATGCCCCGCCTCGTGCACGAGGATAATAATCCCTAGAACCACAATCGTCAGCAGTATCGTAACCATCATGATGCAGCGCTCATCCCATTCTAATCGAGTCGTATCGTCGGCGATTTATCATTGAACCGCATGCATGGCCACGATGGATCGAGCGTGCTTACGCGCCCATTCGTCCGCCCGGAGAATCTCCTCCGGTTCACGGCGGGGGTTGCCCCCCATCCCGGCCCCGGATGCCCTCTCGAGCGTCTCCTCTACGACCCGGGCGATGCCCGGAAAACGGATGTCCCCGTCCAGGAATGCCCGCACGGCCACCTCATCGGCAGATACGAGCACGGTGGGCAGAAGACCTCCCTCCTCACCGGCGGCCCTCGCGATTGACAGGCAGGGGAAACGCTCCGGATCGGGGTCTGAGAAGGTCAATGATTGCTCCGCGAGTCGAAAATCGCGGTAACCGGGATCCTGCCATCGCTCGGGATGGCTGAAACCATACATGATGGCGTAGCGCATATCCGTGGGACCCAGGTGCGCCTTCAGCGATCCATCCCGCAGTTGCACTAGCGAGTGTACCACGCTTTCGGGATGGATCACCACATCAATCAGGTCGAAATCCATGTCAAATAACCACCTGGCTTCGATGATCTCGAGACCCTTGTTCATCATCGTAGCCGAATCGATGCTGATCTTCGCGCCCATCTCCCAGCGCGGATGCGCGAGGGCTTGGCTGGGGGTCACCGCGTCAAACGAATGCAGCGCCCTGTCGAGAAATGGACCGCCGGAGGCGGTGATCACGAGACGGTCCACCCAGCCCTCATCCCCGTGGATGCACTGGAATATCGCGCTGTGTTCACTATCGACGGGCACCAGGGAACTTCCACTTCGCGCGATCTCATCGAGGAGTAGAGGGCCGGCACACACAACAGACTCCTTATTGGCCAGTGCCAGATCGGCTCCGGATGCTGCTGCGGCCAATGTGGGTCCTAGGCCGGAGAAGCCCGAGATTGCCGATAGTATCGTGTCCACCTTGACGTGGCGAACCAGGTCCTCGGCGGCCGAAGGCCCGCTGAGGACGTGCACACCAAGACCCTCGAGCGAATCACGAACGGTATCCGCCACGCACTCATCGGCAATCGCGACGGCTTCGGGGTGGAACTCGTTCACCTGCCCAAGCAGTGCTTGTGCACGACTTCCCACCGCCAGGGCCGCAACCTCGATCTGCTCAGGATGGCGGCGCGCCACGTCCAATGCCTGCAAACCAATACTGCCTGTGCTCCCCAGGATGGCTACTCGCTTCAATATTCTCACCGCCTCGCATCTTTAGAAAATGACGCCCGCGTACACGAGCACATACGTCACGGGAATCGCAAACAACAGGCTGTCGATGCGATCAAGGAGGCCACCGTGTCCCGGGAACATGTGACCGGAATCCTTCGCGCCGGCGGAGCGCTTAAGCATCGACTCGAATAGATCCCCAACCTGTGCAAAAGCGGCGATGCCTGCCGCGACGATCGCCGCCCAACGGAATTCGGGCATCCAGTATACCGCCGCCGCACCTCCGATCAGTGCCGCAAGTGCCAAACCGGACAGCGCACCGATCCAACTCTTTTTCGGGCTGAGCCCGGGCATCAGGCCGCCACGCCCGAACCGGGAACCCAGAAGGTATGCGCCGGTGTCGCTGGCCCATACGATCACGATCGTCCAGATCATCGCTTCACGGCCGGCAGGCAACGCCCGCAGGGCAGGCCAGAACAGGATCAATCCGAGGTATAACATGGTAAGCGCGGCAGCCGAAAGACGCTGCACGACAGCCGACCAGTCCGCACGATCAGACGCGCGAAGAGCCGTGGGGACAAGCTCAAAGAGCAACAGGGGGTATGCTACATACACAAGGGGGGCATCCACCAATCCACCGAGGAGACCAAGGGACAGGCCGATGCGGACCGCGAAGAGGGTATGCAGCTGCAGCAATCGTTCCATTTCCCGTGCAGCGAGTTGTACGGCAACGAATGTGATGATCAGTAGCAGCCAACCGCCGAAGTAAGCCCCTAGCAGCAGTGGTGGTACGAAGAGAATGAGGCTCTTTATCCGCGGCAACAGATCGGTCATGATCATCACCGGCCTTCGCGCGAAGAATCCGCCGATCCGCCGAATCGACGACTTCTGGCCTGGTATGCGCGCAGTGCCACGCCCAGATCCTCGGGTCCAAAATCGGGCCAATATACATCACACGCGTACAGCTCGGCGTACGCCGCCTGGTAAAGGTAGAAATTGCTCAGGCGACGCTCACCGCCGGTACGGATAATGAGATCGGGATCGGGATAGGGATAAGAGTGCAGGTAGCGGCGCAGACAAGACTCGTCGATGTCGGCGGGGTCAATTTCACCGCGCAAACAACCCTCGGCGACGCGACGTGCAGCACGCGCGAGATCCGCACGCCCGCCGTAGTTGACCGCCAAAAGCAGGACCAGCCCATCGCCGTCGAACGTCATGCGGGACAGCGTCTCAATACCTTCCCGTGCCACGGGAGAGAGGGCCTCTGTGCAGCCAACGGGGATGACGCGTACGCCCGCATTTCGCAGTTCTTCCGCTTCCGAGCGGGAAAACTCCGCCATCAGAGCCATCAGATTGTCCACTTCGTCCCGGGGGCGTCGCCAGTTCTCCGTGGAGAACGCGAAAACCGTGAGGTACGGAATCTGCAGGCGGACGCATTCCTCGATGATGTTACGCAGGCTACGCGCACCGGCCCGATGCCCGGCGGTTCGCTTCAAACCGCGCTCGGCCGCCCAACGGCCATTTCCATCCATGATGATGGCAACATGATCCGGCAAACTGCCCATGGTCAGCGCGTCCTCTCGGATAGATCGGCCAGGACATGCTCAACCTCCGATGTGGGAATCGGCAGGTGCGCAGCCTGCAACCGAATGGAGCCATCTTCGGTACGAAATAGGCGCACGGTTCTCGGTTGCGGCGCAAATCGAACCTGCAGCCGCGTCCGGGGTGGGGGTAGCGTTTCGGTCACCACGCACTCGCCGGCTGCCCTCAATGCCTCCGCGGCCTCCTCGGGCAAGACGCCAAGGAAACGATCCAACCCCTCTGGGCCGATCACTCACACCTCCATGATTTCGCGCTCTTTGTCCTCCATGATGGCATCGATCTTCGCAATATGCTCGTCGGTGATTTCTTGCGCGCGGGACAACATACGGCGCGCATCGTCCTCGGAAATCTCACCCTGCTTCTCGAGCTTCTTGATCTCGTCGTTTACGTCCCTGCGGATGTTGCGGATCACGACACGACTCTCTTCGGCCCTCTTGCTCGCCAGTTGGACGAGTTCACGCCGCCTCTCCTCCGTAAGCTGTGGGATGGCGAGGCGGATCACGTTTCCGTCGCTGTTGGGCATGATACCGAGATCGGAGCGCATGATGGCCTTTTCAATGTCACCGATGGCATTCTTGTCCCAGGGCTCGATCACCAGTAACCGGGCCTCTGGCGCACCGATACTCGCAATCTGGTTCAGTGGGGTCGGACTACCGTAGTATTCGACCGTAAGATCGCTGACCAGAGCGGGATTTGCCCGTCCGGCACGAATCCCGGCCATTTCCTTGGCAAAGAAGTCAATTTGTTTCTTCATTCGCTTCGTGCCTTCGTCGATTACTTCATGATTCATTTGTCTTCTCCCCCCGCACAAAGGTCCCGATGCTCTCTCCCATGATGACCCGGCGAATATTGCCGTAAATACCTAACTCGAACACGACGATGGGAATATCGTTGTCCATGCATAGCGAGGTTGCCGTGGAGTCCATGACCTCGAGCCCGCGGTTCAGTACGTCTAGGTAACAGATCTCATCGTATTTTTGGGCCTCGGGGTTAAAGGCGGGATCGGAATCGTACACGCCAGCAGTATTGGTCGCTTTCAGCATGGCGTCGGCTTCGATTTCTGCCGCCCGCAGTGCAGCAGTAGTATCCGTGGAGAAGTAAGGATTGCCCGTGCCGGCGGCAAAGATGACGACGCGCCCCTTCTGCAGGTGACGAATGGCGCGCCGACGGATGTAGGGTTCCGCGACCTCTTTCATCTCTATCGCCGTTTGTACGCGGGTATCGATCCCGTGATTCTCAAGCGCATCCTGGAGTGCGAGGGCATTGATGCATGTGGCCAACATACCCATGTAATCGGCGGTGGCGCGATCCATCCCACGCGTCCAACCCGAGGCGCCGCGCCAGATGTTACCGCCACCGACGACCACTGCCGTTTCAATCCCGAGGACAACGACTTCCTTCAACTGCCGGGCGATTCCATCAACGGTACCGGGATCAATCCCGAAACCCCTTTCACCCGCGAGGGCCTCTCCGCTCAGCTTCAGTACGATACGACGATAAACGGGTTTCGCCTGTGCGGACGAATCATCCATTGCTGGTTCGCCTCCCGCAGTGCTACCTGGGTTTCGGTCCTCACTCGCCGGTTGCTTCACCGAGGGCATATCGTGCAAAGCGACGTACCTGGATGTTCTCGCCTAGGGTGGCCACGTATTCCTTGATTACTTCCTCGATGGTGCGATCCGGATCCTTTATAAACGCCTGGTCTACCAAACAGATCTGGGCGAAGAATTTCTCGATGCGCCCATCGACGATCTTCTGGGCGATCTCCTCGGGCTTGCCCTCGCTCTTCGCCTGCTCCATAAGGATCCGGCGCTCTTGCTCCACTATTTCCTCGGGCACTTCGTCGCGATCTACGTAGGTTGGGTCCGCAGCTGCAACCTGCATACACAGATCGTGGGCCAATTCCTGGAACTGATCGGTTCTGGCGACGAAGTCGGTTTCACAATTGATCTCTAACAGGACCCCGATCTTGCCGTTGAGGTGGATGTAAGAGTCAATCAAACCCTCTTCGGTACTGCGCCCGGCCTTCTTCTGAGCCTCGGCAAGGCCCTTTGTACGCAGTGCTTCGACCGCCTTATCCAGGTCGCCACCGCATTCTTGCAATGCCTTCTTGCAGTCCAGCACGCCGGCTCCCGTGGCATCTCGCAGGTCCTTCACTTGACGGGCATTAATCTCGACCATTTGGCTTATCGCTCCCTCGCTTATCTCTCGGGTTAGGCTTCCCGCACCTGGACACCCTGGCGGCCTTCCAAAACGGCATCCGCAATGCGGGATGTCAGCAAGCGGACGGCGCGAATCGCGTCGTCGTTTCCGGGTATGACGTAGTCGATTTCGTCGGGGTCGCAGTTGGTATCCACGATCGCGACCACCGGTATTCCCAGGCGATTCGCTTCGCGGATGGCGATGGTCTCCTTGCGGGGATCCACGATGAAGACGACGTCGGGAAGGCGCCGCATTTCCTTGATACCACCGAGGAACTTCTGGAGACGCTCACGTTCCTTGACGAGGAGGGCGACCTCCTTCTTCGGCAGGTTCTCCCACTCACCGCGGGCTTCCTGTTCCTCGAGATCGATTAGTGAGCGAATGCGCTTTTTGATGGTTTCGAAGTTCGTTAGGGTCCCACCCAGCCAGCGCTGGTTCACATAGGGCATATCGCAGCGATCGGCCTCTTCCTGAATCGTCTCCTGCGCCTGCTTCTTCGTCCCGACGAAGAGTACGCTACCCCCCTGGAAGACGGTGTCGCGCACGACTCCATATGCCTGGTCCATCAGGCGAACGGTCTTTTGCAGATCGACAATGTATATACCATTGCGCTCGGTGAATATATATTCCTTCATCTTGGGGTTCCAGCGACGCGTTTGATGTCCGAAGTGCACTCCCGACTCCAAGAGCTCCTTCATACTGACGACTGGCACTGCTATCAGTTCTCCTTTCGGTTCCTCCTCCCACACCTTCTTCGGCCCTCGGAACCCGGGTGGGCACCGCCGAGTGCCTATCGGTGTGGTGGGTGATTGCGGGCGCAATTCCGCCCATATACTTATACCATAAGGCCCGGGTGACTTCAACTAAAACGCCAACGAGCGGCAAGGCCCTCTCCAACCCAACTCCCGCCACGCTTTTGAAAAATTCCAACCTAAACGCGAACGAGCGCGTCCGCGCATCAGGGAAAACCCCGAAATACTTGCCAAGTGCATCGCCCAAGCCCCGAGACTACACCCGGCGAATCCGCGGAAGGGCTTTGCCCACGCCAAATAAGCCTGTTGCGCCCACGGATACAAACGCGCACTACCCGCGCCGATCGAAATGTTCCCCCGTCGGTTTTTGGCCCCGCTGGCGCCAGGGATCGGTCGCGTTGGAGGGATCGTCCTGCTCGTAATCCTCGCTTGTACCCCGGTAGGTATCCGCCACACCAAGCCGCCGAACCCCACGGAAACTTCGGAATAGCCGGCGGGTTGACCTTCGCCTGGGCGCCTGCTCTTGGCCCTTGTGCTTCTTCTGTTCTCTCCA
>PUNF01000013.1 GCA_003552525.1 Clostridia bacterium
CCGGCGAATTCGAGCAGCGGTTTATACGCGTAACCCATGCGGCGTCCCGCCCCGCCAGCGGCTATGACCAGGGATATGCTGCCTCTTCCCTCGAGACCCATCATTCGGCCTCCGCTGTGGTGCCTGGTTTGGTGAAGATCATTCGCCCGGCTGAGGTTTGTAGCACGCTCGTCACAACGACAGACAGGTTGTGACCGACGTGCGATCTACCCTCATCAACCACAACCATGGTTCCATCATCGAGGTAGGCTACTCCCTGGCCCTCCTCCTTACCCTCACGTAGAATGAAGACTTCCATCTGTTCACCGGGTATAACCATCGGCTTTACGGCATTGGACAAATCATTGATATTCAACACGGATACACCCTGTAGGGCAGCCACCTTGTTGAGGTTGTAGTCGTTGGTGACAACCTTGCCCTCCAACCGCCGTGCCGCCTCGAGCAAACGCGTATCTACCGGTGCATCATTGCTAGAATCCATGCGCTCGACCCGCACTTCAATGTCAAGTTCTTCCTGCATACGATTCAGCATATCCAGGCCTCGACGCCCGCGCGTTCGGCGGATACCTTCCGATGAATCGGCAATTCGCTGGACTTCATCGAGTACGAAACTCGGTATGACCAAAGGTCCATCCAAAAACCCGGTCTTGGCCACATCTGCAATCCGACCGTCGATAATGGCACTCGAATCGAGGATCTTGGGGACCTCGCATGGATCTGCAGATATCACGTCCTGTCCACGCGGCGGACCGGAACGGGACAGGAAATCCCCCACACGCGAAGCGCGGACCCAGGCAACCACATCGGGCTTTTTGTTGACCGCCACGAGCCATCCGACAGTGCCCAGCACCACAGCGCTGATGGCCGGTATGAATCGACCAATCCAGGGGATCTGACCGAAAGCAGAGCCGATTAAATTAGAAATAATTAATCCGAAAATGAGTCCAAAAACACCCGCCAGGATATCCCCCGTCGATTTTCGCAGCAACCCCCTTTCAAGCCACCAGCCAAAACCGATCACGATATCGACGATTGCTGGTCCCAAATAGGCAAAAACCGGTGCCCAGACGACAGCAACAAGCGCGATCACACCTGCACGTTCCATGGGCGATAGGGTTAGGCCGAGTGCAGCGGCAAGCGGATTGACGGCGTAGAACCCGATTAGAATCCCAAAAAGCACACCTACACCAAACAGCCAAAACCGAATCCGGCTCGGGACACGCAGGCGCATGCGATCCCGGGGTGATTCAGGGTTGCCCATGCTTCCCACCTCCGTCCATGACTCCATTCCTTATTCACTAAGTACCCCGCTGCAAGGGTTGGTATGCAGAGAGGCGTTGGGCTGGCGTTTGCCGTGACGCCCAAAGTACGTTTCAACCTTTACTGTACTACGGTGGGTATACGGCTTCAAAGCCGAAACATCTTGAGCAGCAAATCTTTGACATGTTACACGGCCGGCGAGTATAATGGTTCTGGGTTTCCGGCACCATCAGGGGGACGGAGGACGACTATGAAAGATTTGCGTAGCGATGACTTTCAGCAGGTCGTCGGCGAGTGTATCGTTCGTCATCGCAGCATACTGGACATCCTCTCAAAACACCAGGAAGCATCCGGAAGGGTAAGTCGAGCAGTAGCCAAGGCAGCGACCAGCTGCGGTTGCATAAGCATCCAGGCAGAAAAACCCCATATCCCCGAGGACATTTCTCTCCAGGATCTACCCAGCTACATGAGCAACCATATCTGCGGTGAGCTTTGCGATGATTGTCGCGATGCCCTCGAGAACGAATTGGGCACGCAATTTTTCTATTTGACCGCCTTGTGCGACACCTTCGGACTCAGCATTTATGACATTATTCTAAAGGAGAAACAGCGGTTGAATACCCTCGGGATCTTTAACCTCACGTAGATGCAATACCGAGGATAGAATCTCTTCATGCATCGGATAGGGAGAAGGGGGCTTGGTCCCCCACGTACCGCCGGACATGAGAGGCCGCATCCGGAGGTGCATGTACGCTGACGTAGCGATCGGTCGTGAACACTAGGTTCTGTTGGCGCCAAGAGTCTAGGTCGAACATGAAGTGAAGCGGGGCCGCTGGCATGAGCCAGTGGCCCCGCCGGCTGTTGGCTGCCAGTGGTATGCACCATTCGGGAACGCAAAGATCCCGCAGTTTGGGACAACGGGTGCGAACGCTTTTCCACTTCATCCATAAGCGGGCGCGCGACCTACCCCCCAGTCGCCCCTTACAATGGCGGTTGTCAGTTCTCACCGACGGGGTCGACAGGGCTTCCCGGGGTAAGATCGGATGCTTTCCCCGTGTACCTGCCCGGTCTACGCAACGAACCCTCGGTCAATATGGGCTTCGTGCTCCCAAGTAGACTCACCCAGGCCGTCACGCCTCGCCCGGGGATTGTTCTCCTCGGGTCGCAGTTTTCCCTTCAGATCCTGCGTCATCGCAGACACTTTTGCCTTCAATGCGTGGTCCTAGTTGGCCATGGGCCACTGGGAACTCGCACCCCAAAAGCATCCACTAATGCACAGCATACCACGAGAGCAGAGCGGGCCCCGGGATCTTTCCGGGACCCGCATTTTCGCTGGTGCCGCGACCTCCCTAGGCTTCCTCCTCCGGCTCCTCATCCGTCTTCGGAGTCTCTTCATCCGGAGGGCCTCCGGCAGACCTGTCCGATGATGATTCCTCTGAGTCCGCATTGAAGTCTTCTGGCATCATTGCCGTCACCGGGCTCGCCTCCAACCCGGCCTGCTCCGCCTCCTCCGGGGTCATCAGCCGCATTTGGCTGTCATCGGCGTGCACGACAACCTGCTGGCCCTCTGGGAACCTTCCATCGAGAATGGCATCAGAAAGCGGATCCTCCAGCAACCTTACGATCGCTCTGCGCAGCGGCCTTGCGCCATACACGGGATCGTAGCCCTCTTCGATGAGCAATTCCTTGGCTTCGTCTGTCAAGGCCAGCCGGACTCGCTCACCGATACGCTCCTGTAGATCGATGAGCATCAGGCCAAGAATCGAGCGCAGATCCTCGTCCGAAAGTGCATGGAACACGATGAGATCATCCACACGATTGAGGAATTCCGGCCGGAACGTTCGCTTGACCTCCTCCATGATCTTGGTCTTCATGGCGCCGTAATCCATACCGTTACGCTCCGAAGCCGGTCGGAAACCGACCGCGCTTTCACGCCGGATGAGTTCCGCGCCCACGTTCGAGGTCATGATAATCACGGTGTTGCGAAAATCAACGGTCCGACCGCGTGCCTCCGTGAGTCGGCCTTCTTCCAATACCTGCAACAGCGTGTTAAATACTTCTGGGTGTGCTTTCTCGATTTCGTCGAACAGCACAACACTATACGGCTTGCGACGCACCGCTTCGGTAAGCTGCCCACCTTCGTCATAACCGACATACCCCGGGGGAGCACCGAAGAGACGGGCAACCGTATGCCGCTCCATGTATTCGGACATGTCGATTGTAATCATGGCATCTTCGTCACCGAAAAGGGATTCAGCCAGCGTCTTCGCCAGTTCCGTCTTTCCGACTCCCGTCGGGCCCAGGAATATGAACGACCCTATCGGCCGACTTGGATCCTTAAGCCCGGCCCGGCCACGGCGCACAGCCTTTGCCACCGCACTGACCGCTTCCTCTTGCGAGATGATCCGCTCGTGCAACACGTGCTCGAGGTTGAGCAAGCGGGTTGTCTCGGTTTCCGTGAGCCGGAACACCGGGATGCCGGTCCAATCGGATACGATCGAGGCAATGTGCTCTTCGTTGACGATGCACTTCTCCGTCATTTGTTCCTCGGCCCAATCCTCCCTGCGGCGAGCGATCTCCTCTTTGAGCTTCATCTCCTGGTCGCGCAGCTCGGCAGCACGTTCGAACTCCTGATTGGCGATCGCTTCCTCCTTTTGCGTTCGAAGGTCATCGAGTTGGCTCTCCATCTCCTTCATCTCCGGGGGAGGTACGAAGGCATCCAAGCGCACACGCGAAGCCGCCTCATCCATCAGGTCGATAGCCTTGTCCGGCAAGAATCGGTCGGTTACGTACCGATCGGCCAGTTTCACAGCGGACTCGATGGCGTCATCGGTAATCTCCACCCGATGGTGCGCTTCATACTCATCCCGTAGGCCGCGCAGTATGGCGATCGCCTCACTCACGGAAGGTTCATCCACGACGATGGGCTGGAAACGGCGCTCCAGGGCCGCGTCCTTCTCCACATGCTTGCGATACTCGTCAATCGTCGTGGCACCAATAGCCTGGAGCTCACCACGGGTCAGCGCTGGCTTGATGATATTGGAAGCATCTATGGCACCTTCTGCAGCACCGGCTCCCACGATCGTATGCATCTCATCGATGAACAACAGGATGTCACCGGCCTTGATGATCTCGCTCATGACCCGCTTGAGACGTTCCTCGAACTCACCGCGATACTTGGATCCGGCGACGAGGCTACCCATATCCAATCCGACGACGCGGCGGTCCTTGAGAATCTCCGGGACCTTCCCCTCGACGATCCGCTGCGCGAGTCCCTCTACGACGGCCGTTTTGCCCACGCCGGGGTCCCCAATCAGCACCGGGTTATTCTTGGTCCGTCGGCTCAGTATTTGGATCACCCTCTGGATCTCCTTATCACGACCAATGACGGGATCCAGTTGTCCCTCGGTGGCCATGACCGTCAGATCCCTGCCATAGGTATCCAGGGCAGGGGTCTTGGATTTTCCGCCCGCTCTCGGGTCTTCCGCACGTCCTGCGGATCCCGATGACGAAGCCCCGCCCCCTGCACCTCCAAGCAGTTCGATAATCTCGTTTCTGACCTTGTCGAGGTCTGCCCCCATGTTCTCCAGGACACGGGCGGCAACCCCTTCTCCCTCCCGTATCAATCCGAGAAGAAGGTGTTCGGTACCCACGTAATTGTTCCCCAGGCGACGGGCTTCCTCGGGTGCCAGCTCCAAGGCGACTTTTTTGGCCCGAGGGGTGAAACCGACCTGGCCGGAAACCGGGGTATTCCCTTGTCCGATAATGCTCTCCACTTCCTCGCGCACCTGATCGAGATCTACATCAACATTCTCGAGCGCCTTCGAAGCAATTCCGCTGCCCTCGCGGATCAGGCCCAGGAGTAAATGCTCCGTGCCAACGTAATTGTAGTTAAGCCTTCTCGCCTCTTCCTGGGCCAACATGATTACCTTGTGCGCCCGAGCCGAGTATCTTCCAAACACAATTGATTCCTCCTTTATCCAAGCTACAAGAGTTCCCTAACTCGCCTGCTGTATACGCTCACGGATCATAGATGCCCGCCGAATATCACGGTGCTCAGCATCCAGTGTTTCTTCGAGAATCCGCTGAAGACTCGCTCTGCGCATCCGAACCATCAGTTCCGCAAAAGTTGCGCGCACCTTGGGCGTCAGAATCCCGAGGTCCGAACCAAGGCGCACCATGGATAGAAGGCCCAGCGCCTCTTCGGAGCTCATCTTCCGGGCATTCGCCAGGATTCCATAGGAGCGATATACGCGATCCTCGAGGGCATATTGATCCGCATTGAACAACGCTTCGCGAGCCGATCTCTCGCGGTTGATCAGTTCCGTGGCCACTGCCGAGAGATTGTACAGGATATCCGCCTCCGTGACACCAAGGCTCACGCGATTGGATACCTGGAAGAGGTTTCCTTCGGCGGCGCTTCCTTCACCATACACGCCGCGCACCACCGCACCGACCTTATGCAACCCCGACATGATCTGTTCCATCTGGCCACTCAGTACCAACCCTGGAAGGTGAAGCATTACCGAACCCCGCAAACCCGTACCAAGATTACTCGGGCAAGCCGTTAGATAACCATAGCGCCCATCGAACGCATAATCCAGGACGCGTGAAAGGTGATCATCTACAGAATCCGCGCGTTCCCAGGCTGCATCCATGTCGAAGCCAGGGAACAGGCACTGAATCCGCAAGTGATCCTCCTCGTTCACCATGATGCTCACCGTTTCCGCATCGTCAAGCACCACGGCAGCGCAGGCCCGCTGGTCGAGCAAATGGGGACTGGCGAGGTGTTTCTCAACCAATATCCATTGGTCCACCGCATCCATTTCATCGAGAAAGTATACGGCGTAGCCTTCCGAACTCACCCGGCCAATCTCGCATGTGGCCTGCGCGACCGCATCCCTAACCTCTTTCCCCGCTTCGGGAGAAGCAACCGGGGTGAAGGGATATTCCACGAGATTGCGCGCCAGCCGGACCCGCGTGGACACGACCACATCATCGGAAGGCCCTCCACTGCGCATCCACTCACTCACGCTCGTCGCAAAGGGCGCGGGGACTTCAGGCATTCGAATCACCATCCAGTTCACGCAAGGCGTCGCGAATCTCTGCCGCACGTTCGTAATCTTCCTCTTCGATTGCACGCTGGAGTTTCGCGCGCAACTGCTCTTCGGTTTTCGCCACATCCTCTTCCTCAGTCGCGGCACCCGCGGGACGCTTGCCCCGGTGCATTGTTTCTCCCTGTATTCGCTTCAGTAGCGGTTCAATGGCGGCGGAGAACGTCTCATAACACGTGGAACAACCCAACAATCCCGTTTCCGCGAATTGTCGGTAAGTCAGTCCGCACGCGGGACACGCGGTGCCCCCGGTTGCTTGCCGATCAACTGCAGACCCCGTCCCCATGTCCAACAATCCGCCAAGCAAGCTCGTCACGGGCAAATTGGATCCGGACGCCCATGACAAATGTCCACCTTCGGTGGCACAACTCGAGCACAAGTGCATCCTGCGGGTCTCCCCATTTATCGTCCGGGTGATGTGAACAGTCGCTTTCGCTTGCCCACACGCTTCACAATACATGGCACTCCTCCTCGCTATGGGGTGTCAGCTGTGCGATGTGCTGGAAATTACGGAAAGAAGGCGCCGCATCATCACTGCCCTCCATCCATCCGTGGCCCGTGTCCGAGCACCCGGATCTACACCAAGGGCTACCGCCATCAACTGGGCCTCGCGTGGGCTTATGATTTCTGCCTCCAGAAGGCGCTGCAAGTAGCCCCTCGTCTCTGCCACCCCGAGTTTATCCCCGATCGAGGAGAATAGACGGCGAATCAGTCTTGTTTCAGGACCATCGGCGAGGCGAAAGATACGTATATATCCACCACCGCCGCGCCGACTTTCGATGACATATCCTCTCTCGGGCGTGAAGCGAGTCTCCAATACGTAGTTGATCTGGCTGGGAACGCAGCGGAACCGTTCCGCTAGTTCCCCGCGACGGATCTCCACCATCTCCCCGGTCTCTTCGAGTAAATCCCGGAGATACCGCTCGATGTAATCGCTTAAGGTGGGCACCGTCGCAACACCTCCCTGATCTTTCCTGACCTTTACGGGGCAATTATACCATACGCGCCGGAACTGTAAACATCCCATTACCTCGGGGTCAAATCCTACGGATCCTTCGACCAGGCGGACGGGGTCAGAACGTCATGCAGTTGCCATGCCTCGGGCAAGTGGAAGGGATCCATTAAGTTGTTGTCCGTTTAGGAGGTTCGGCACTTTGGACCGGTCGAGATACTTCCTGGGGTAGAAATCCAAGGCGATGCCATAAACCAAACCCGTTCTCCCACGTCGCCGCATCCGTTCACCGGATCCACAGTGCCCGACGCCCAGTAAATGGTAACCGCCGGAATTATCCATTGCAGTCCCGCTGGCCCCGGATGCGCGGAACACCAAACCGTTCATCCGTGATAGACCTCGACGCGCACCATCTTGGTGTCCTCGGATTTATGCGCCTTGCCCAGGCCATGCAGAGCCGTCTTCCCGATCCACAGTGTGTAAAGGCGAAAAAGGTTCCCGGCGCCGAAGGACGCAGGCACTCACGCTACCACACTTGTTGACTGGTTGAAGGCGTCCGTTCAATAGCGATCACTGTTCGCCCCGTTATCGGGAGGACCCTCCCAACCCCGGCACCCGGAGTTTCGAAGCGGCTATCCGGCGTCCTTTATACCGTTGGACACGATCCTCTGGTCCAGATCTTGCGAAGCTCGCCGCCTTGACCTTGACAGTGTGTGGATCCATACGCCATCATAACGATTCTTGTGCGTTTTCGCGCAATCGCCTCGCAGTCTCAGCACAATAATCTTAGCAATCCCGATCAAACCGTGCTTCGAGTCCCGCACACTTACCGATATACTGTCAGCAGAGGAGGCCCGAGCATCATGCACGGTACGGAAAACTTCCTTGCCGATCACCTGGAAAAATCCGGTTATTCCGTCAGCAGGCGGCAAATCATTGGACGTTACGAGGTTGACCTCGTGATCGAGAATCTCATAATTGTCGAAGTAGACGGGTATCATCACGTCGCACGCGACCGCGCGAAGGCGGATCAGCGAAAGGGGTATGTCCTTCGCGGACAGGGGTATGAAGTACTACGCATTGAGGCCCACCGCGTCGCGGACATCGAAGAACGTCGTGCACTCACGGAGGAAGTCCAAGCACTGCTGGATGCACATAGTGAGATTCGCGCCATCCACAATCCCACCGCCCTCAACGATGCACAGCGGGCCGCCCTCGAGAATATCCGGAATCAGATGGACGATGGTAAGGATGAGGAAGCCTCGGAATCGGATGCCCGGTCGCCACAACCCTCGGAGGATCCAGAGGACATGATGTGGCGCTACCTGGACCAACAATTCCCACGGGAACCCGAACGGGAATGACTTTCCGGAGATACCCGACACGCCCCGGGCGTACGGGGATTGCGGATTCACACCGCTGCGTGCGCACCGGGCCGAGGTAGCCAACTATAATGACCCCTAGGCCTCCACGGTTCAGGGGCAAAGATGAACGCAGACACAAAAAGGATGATATGAAGCGGGCTGGGGATCTCGGAGAAGCGATGGGCTCCATCGACCAATGACGGGGAGCGGTTCATCCGCTCCCCGTCGCAATCCCCTATTCTTCCTGGTTGGCTTCTTCCGCGATCTTCTCCTGGATATGCGGTGGAACCTGTTCATAGCTGGCAAACTCCATGGCATACGTTCCGCGTCCCTGGGTTATGGAGCGCAGGTCAATCGCATACCGCGTCATCTCGGACGCAGGCACCTTGGCCCGAATGACCTGCATTCGGCCCTCCGGCTCCATGCCAGTGATCTTTCCTCGTTTGCGGTTCAGGTCGCCAATGACGTCACCCATGTAGGCTTCGGGCACGCGCACCTCGACATCATAAATCGGTTCCAGCAGGGCCGGGGACGCATCCATGAACGCTTGCTTGAATGCCATGGATGCGGCTGTCTTAAAAGCCATCTCCGAAGAGTCCACCGAGTGGTAGCTGCCATCGTACAGGGCTGCCTTGATACCGAGCACCGGATACCCTGCAATGGGTCCTTCGACCATGGATTCCCGAACGCCCTTCTCCACCGCTGGGATGAACTGGTTCGGGACAGCTCCACCAAAGATTTCGTCGGCGAACTCAAAATCTTCATCCGGCAGTGGCTCGAGACGAATATAGACCTCACCAAACTGACCCCGCCCACC
>PUNF01000171.1 GCA_003552525.1 Clostridia bacterium
TCCTTTTCACCACCCCCGTATCCATCGGGCACATCGTCGTGGGTAAGTTCCTCGGAGCACTCCTGCTCGTGACCCTCACCCTGGTGATCATGCTGGTCTTTCCCTTCGTGGTCGATCAATTCGGGAACCCGGACTGGGGCATCGTGTGGACGGGCTACTTCGGGTTCTGGCTCATGATGACGAGTTTCCTTGCGGCAGGCGTATTTACCTCGAGCCTAACCGATAGCCAGCTCGTGGCGGGGGTTGCCGGCGTCGCGCTGCTACTCGTCCTTTGGCTCATCGATTGGGCTGGGGGCAACCTGGGTGCGCCCATCGGGCCGGTGTTGGAGCGGTTGTCGGTTACGCAACACTTCGTGGATTTTAACCGTGGCGTGATCGACACCCAAAACATCGTGTTCTACCTGTCGCTGACCTTCGGATTTCTGTTTTTGGGCACGCGTGTCCTGGAAAGCCGCCGCTGGCGCTGAGAAAGGGGGATTCACCCGGTGAGTAAGCAATCCGTAAGATCCGTAAACTGGAGATCCATCCTGGGAATCCTGGCCTTGCTCGGCATCCTGGCCACGGTCCTCGCGTACCTGATCTTCGAGACCCGGGGAATGGCAACACGCGTTTTCGGTACGGCGACGGCAATGCTGGTGATCGCCTACCTCGCCACGGGAGGCCTGGGACAGCTTCAGTTTTTCCGTTCGCGCAAGTTCTTCAAGGGATCGGCCAGCACGGTGTACACCATCGTGGTACTGGCCGTGCTGGTGATCGTAAATGCGTTGGCCGCACAAACCAACGTCCGCTGGGATTTGACGCAGGAGGGCATGTTCACCCTGTCGGACCAAACGGTCACCGCCCTGCAAGAGCTGGATGAGGATGTCTTCATCACGGGATTTTTCCCGGAGGGGTCAAGCATTACCGACGAGGTCCGCTCACTCCTGCGCGAGTACGAGTACCATTCGCCACACATCCACGTGCGGTTCGCGGATCCGGAGCGCGAACCGGCCTTGGCGCGCCAGTATGATATCACCCGCCGCCACACGACCGTGGTAGAAACCGGCGGCCAACAGCGCGTCATCGGTGCACAAAACCTCTACGATTTCTCGGGGTACATGGGGAATGAACCGACTGACATCCATTTCCGTGGCGAGCAGACCTTTACGCGCACGATTCTGCAGATGACACAAGACCTCGCCACCAACCTGTACTTCGTCACGGGTCATGGTGAAGCGGATCTTTACGACGAATACGCTTCTTTGCGCTCCTATCTGCAGGGCGAGGGATATAACCCGCGGCAATGGAATCCCGCACGCCAACCAGAGGTCCCAGAAGACGCTGACATCCTCGTGATCGCCGGACCGAGCCGGGACCTGCACCGCCAAGAGGCCGACACGATCCAAGCGTTCGTCGAGGATGGCGGGAAACTCATCGTGCTCGCCGGCGCCGCACCCGGTGAGGAATACCGCTTCTCGAACCTGGATGCCCTGGTTGGGAATCTCGGGATTCGCCTGCGCGCGGACGCGGTGGCAGATCCTTCCCGCGCCTATTATATGGACGCCTTTAGCCCCGTCCCACGGATGGACTATCCCCCCATCACCTCTAAGCTCATCGACGCCGAGTTGCTCACGGTGCTTCCACTTTCGCGGAGCATGTACACCGATGAAGAGATACAAGGGGAAAAGGGTTATGACGTCAAACGCATCCTGTTCTCCTCACCGGATTCCTGGAGCGAGACCAACATGGCCCAGCCCAACCCCGCCAGCGCGGAGACAACGGGCGTAATGGCACTGGGCTTCGCCGTGACGCGCCCCCGCGGGGACAATGCGGATTCGGGCGGGGACGATGGGGATGGCGACATGGATGAGCCCGTCGCCGTCGTGATGGGCAGCGCATCGTTCCTCGAGAACGATTTGCTGGGTTTTCAGGGGAACTCCGATCTCTTCGTGAGTGCGGTGCAGTGGTTGATGGATCGCCAGGAACTTATATCCATCGGCCCCAAGCGACCCGTTCCCAGGCAGGTGTTCCTGTCGCCGGACGAGGGTCGGATGATATTCTACGGGAGTACGCTGGGACTACCCGCGCTCGTCCTGGTGATCGGCATGGTCGTCTGGATTCGAAGGAGGAACCTCTGATGAAAGACTGGCGTGGCCCACTCATCGCACTGGTAATTCTCGCCGTCGTGGGCGGGGTCTACCTGCTGTGGGAACCCGCCGAGCCGGCGCATGCGCCTGAACCCGGGCAGGAGGAAGATCTCACCATCACATCCTTGGATTGGGAGAAGATCCGGGCGGTCGGTGTGCGTTGGCTGGACACACCCGAGCTTCGCATCGAACGCGAGCCCGATGGGCGCTTCCAGCTCACCTCGCCCGAAGCGCGTGCGACGGACCAGGACCGGGCCCGTCTCCTGTTCCGCTCGGCGGCAGAAATGCGGGCTGCCCGCGTCGTGGCCGAGGAAGATGAAGCGGATCCGGCAGACTATGGACTGGACGATCCACGCCGACAGATTATCATCGAGATGGTCGATGGAACGGACATCGTCGTCGAGGTGGGCGACGACAGCCCCATCGCCCTCGATGAGTATACCTCGCGCTACGCGCGCCTGGCCGATGGTGGCGATATCTTCCTCGTGCAGGGGTCGAGACTGGACTTTTACACCGCCCCCTTTGAACGGTGGCGAGACGATCGCATTCTTCGCAAAGAAGACATCAGGGAGATCTCCGTGACCGCGGCGCGTGGAACCTGGGTGGCCGAAAAAACCGAAGCGCCCTTTGCCTGGGAAGTGATCGAGCCCTACCCGGTGCCCGCCGACGGGGCCATCCTGGACCGCTTCGCCCGCGAAATGCGCAGCATGCGGATCAACGAGTTCTACGCGGATGAACCCTCCCGGGAACAGCTCGAGGAACTCGCGCTCATCGATGGGAACAACCGGGTCACCGTCCGCGGTGCCGACGGGTCCACCGTAACCATCATCATCGGAAAGTTCGTCGATCCCCAGGGTAGTGAAGTATATGTGCGCCGCGAGGATATCGACGAGATATATATCTGTAGTACCGGATTCTACTCGGCCCCGGGCTTCTCCGACGTACGGGAATGGATCGCCGACCGTCCGTTCGCCCTCGCGCCCCGTGATCGAATCCAGGAGGTCTCCACGGTCAATGAAGAGGGCGCCCGGGAGCACCTCGTGCGGACAGAAGATGGTTGGCACCTGAAGGCCCGGGATGGCTCCGAATCCGATTACGAACGCCGAGAGATCAACGCCGTGCTCGATGACCTACGGTCCTTCTCCCTGCGTGACATCCTGTGGCCCAACCACGAGGAAGCCACCGTCCGCGAGGCCTTCGAAGCCGAGACCACGACGATCACCGTGGCGTACGGCCAGCCCGGGGATACCCGTGACATCACGCTCACCTTCGCCCCCTCGATCGGGGACGGCCGTGCCTACGCGAAGATGGTGGGCTATGACGTGACCTATGTCTTCGGCGAGGACATCCTCGCGCATGTGTCCCTCGAGGAGCGGATCGAGGAAGCACGAGAACAATAGCGGATACGCATGCCGCTTTCGGACAGGGCCTCGGCTCGACAAACTGCGCCCGGGTATCTCGGATACCCGGGCGGCATGTTATCATAGGAGAAACGAGAACATGGGGAGGATGTACCCGTGCCGGCAAACCTGAACGCCGATTATATGAATGCCGAACAACGTTGGAGAAATGCCTCCGATCCGAAGGAGAAGCTGGCCGCCCTGCAGGATATGCTGCGTGCCATTCCCAAGCACAAGGGCACCGAGAAGATGCAAGGGGATATCAAGCGCCGCATCGCCAAGGTGCGCGATCAGATCGAGAGCCGGAAGGGATCCGGTTCTTCCGAGAAGCGCCGCCCCGCCTGGGTCATCGATCGCCAGGGAGCCGGCCAGGTACTCATCGCGGGTCCACCCAACAGCGGAAAATCCTCTCTCGTCGCCGCCCTGACCAACGCGGAGCCCGAGATCGCCGACTATCCGTTTTCGACCACGCTGCCTACTCCGGCCATGATGAAATCCGACGGTGGCGTGCAGGTACAGCTCGTGGACCTACCACCGCTACACGTGGAAATGTCTCCGCCGTGGTTGGCCGAGCTGTTCCGAATTACCGACGCAGTCGTGATCGTGCTGGACCTTTCCGACGACGATATCCTCAGCCACACGGAGGCGGCCATGGACTATCTCCGCGATCGCGGCCTCGTGCCATCTTATGGAAAGACCTCCGGGGATACCGATGAGCTGGTCGGGGCGGATCATTGCTGGGAGGGTATCGCCTACCCGACCCTGGTCGTCGGATCGAAAGTCGATGCCGAGGGCGCCGACCTGCGCCTGGAGCTGTTGCGGGAAATGTGGGCCGACTCCGGTTTCCCCAGGCTGCCGCTGATGCAGGTATCGACTTTCGACGGAGACAGCCTCGAGGCCCTTCGAAGCGCTCTATGGATCATCCTCGACCGTATCCGCGTTTACACCCGACCGCCCGGCCGCGATCCCCAGCTCTCCACACCCTTCGTCCTCGCGCGCGGATCGACCGTGCTGGATTTGGCTTTCGAGATTCACAAGGACGTAGGTGCGGGTTTCCGGTACGCGCGATCCTGGGGTGAAAACACCTTCGATGCCCAGATGGTCGGACCCGATCACGTCCTAACAGACGGCGACATCCTCGAGATTCACACGGACAAACAATAGACGCGGAGGGGATCAGGCGTGCCCGCAACCCATTTCACGTTGACACCGGCCGAATCGAAACGGCTCATCGCCCGGGCCATCCCGCACCTCGAAACCGTAAAGACCGCCCTCTCAAATGGAATCGTGATCGTATCGACCGGGAGTACGAACACCTATATTCTCGAGGCGTTGCTCGGGGAACGGGTCGAGCCGCATCGCTACCTGTCCGGCATCACGCTTCCCACCGTAGACCCACCCATACTCCCCCCCGATCGCCGACAAGACCTCGTGCTCGTCCGCGGCATCGCGGACGAATCACTCGACCGCTACAGTGCCCTAGAAGAGATGGGACCCGGCGACGTTGTCATCAAGGGCGCCAACGCGTTGAATTACCGGGAGGGCGTCGCCGGGGTCTGCATCGGCGGCCACGGGGGCGGTGGAACCATCGGTGCTGCGTTAGGACACGTGGTGGGGCGCCGACTACACCTCGTGCTCCCGGTGGGACTGGAGAAGTGCATTGCCGGTGATATCTACGAGATCGCCGCGCGGCTGAACACCCCGGGAACGTACGAACCCGATCCCCCGCGGATGATGCCCGTACGCGGCCATATCTTCACCGAAATCGAGGCCCTTCGCACCCTTGCCGATGTCGACGACGTCCACCACATGGCATCCGGTGGAATAGGTGGCGCCGAGGGAGCCATACGCCTGCTTGTGGAAGGCAGTAGGGAGGCCATCGAGAAGGCACAGGGTGTCATCGGAGAGGTCCAGGGAGAGCCCCCATTTCTGCAAGGGCGGGGGCGATAACGTGCAGCTGACGGTACTCGGTAGATATTCTCCCTTCCCGCCCGCCGGTGGGGCGTGCCCGGGGTACTTGCTCCGCCACGAGGGTTTCCATCTATTGTTGGAATGTGGCAGTGGAACCGTGGCCCGCCTGCAGGAATTCATGCCCCTCGAGGCCCTCGACCATGTCGTCCTGTCCCACCTGCACGGGGACCACTGTGCGGACGTGTCGGTGCTGAAGTACGCGGCCAACTACACCGTGAGCCCATCGGCCCGCGCCGCGCGCCGCGGGACACGCCCCGATGACGAATCGCGGGGAAATCCCACCATCATCTATGCACCGGATGAACCGGAGGAGGAGTTCCGCCGGCTGAACCATAAGGACGCCCTGTTGGCCCGCCCGATCGGTCCCGGGGAATCGCTCGCCCTCGGCCCGTTTCACCTGCACTTCGCCGCGACAGAACATCCATTACCCTGCGTCGCCACCAGGATCGAGTGCGGTGGGCGCACGCTGGTGTACACCGGTGACACCGCCCGGTGTGCCTCCGTCGAGGACTTAGCACGCGGTGCAGATCTGCTGCTCGCTGAGGCCTCGCTACCGGAAAGCTGCACCGATTTCCGGGGACATATGCGTGCGTCGGAGGCGTCGGATCTCGCGAGATCCGCAGGAGTGGGTCGCCTACTACTGACCCATTTCTGGCCGGAAGCAGATACAGAAGAATACGTATTGCATGCTCAAGCAGCCGACGAGAATTTGCCCGTGGCCGCCGCGGTGGAAGGAAAGACCTACACCGTCTAGGGTCTCGCCACAACCGAGCACAAGCCGATCCGATCACGTCTTCGCCATGGATCAGCCGACCGGGGACACTCGGTCGAACGGGATTTCGAACGCGTGCGGCCCTCGCCCCGGTACCGTCGCGGATCATAACCGTATGATGTGGTGTTGGGGTACAGAAGACCAGGCGCGTGTCGGTGTTTCGCGGGGCTTTGCGTTTGCGTGCAAAGTGCCGCGGGCATCCACAAGGTGCCCGCGGGGATGCACAAAGAGAAATCACGACCCGGCTCCACGATGCACCCAGCGGCAGGGGTTTATCGCGTATCCTCGAATTGCAATATAGGGAGTCTTCCACAGAGAACCGGTTCCATCCGGAGGACTCCGCAGGAAGTGGGGAGGAGAAAATCATGTCCCAAAATGATATTCCTACCGTCAGAAAACTATCCGGTGATGACCTTTGCCTGTTGTGTCCACCCGATGTCTTCAAGGACCTCAACCACGATAGTCCCAGGACAGACATCATCGGACAAGAACGGGCCGAACGCTCCACGCAGTTCGGCCTCAGCGTGGGAGGTCCCGGATACAACATATTCATGACCGGGATGCCGGGAACCGGAAAGAGCACATACGCGAGGATAACCACCACCGAAAAGTCCAGAGATGAAGACACGCCGGCCGACTGGTTGTACCTATATAACTTCAACGACTCCGAGAATCCTCTGGCCGTCAGCCTGCCCGCGGGCGAAGGGTGTGTCTTCCGGGATGACATGGAGGAGTTGGTCGAAGACGCCCGGACCGCGATCGGGCACGAATTCGAAAGCGGGGAATTCGAGAAACGCCGCGCCGCCATCGGGGAACGATTTCAAAAGGACATGGGCGCTGCTTTCCAGGATCTAGAAGAGAAGGTGCGTGCCCGCGGCTTCATCCTTCAACGCGGTAGCGCGGGCTTTACGCCCGTCCCGATGAAAGAAGACGGCGAACCCATGAGCGCGGAGGAATACCAGAAGCTGGACGACGAGAAGCGGCGGGAAATAGAGGAGGCCGGTGGGGAGATCCAGCAGATGGTCCGCGCCACCATGCGGAAAGTCCGCCAGTTCGAAAAAGAGACCAAGGCTGCGATCCGTGACCTCGAGAAGCAAATGGGCTCTTTCGCAATCCGCCCGCTGATCGATCAGCTGCAGGAGAAGTACGCGGACGAGCAGGCACTCCACGACTACCTGGAAAACGTCCACGACGACATCATTAATCACCTGGATCAGTTTAAGGCCGATGAAGAGGATGCACAGGGTCAACAGATGGCCATGCTCATGGGTGCAGGCGGCCGGGGCGATCACATGCGCCGCTACCGGGTGAATGTCCTGGTCAACAACGCGGAGACCGAGGGTGCGCCCGTCGTCGAGGAAACCAACCCCACCTACTACAACCTGTTCGGCAAGATCGAGTACACCAGCAGCATGGGGCACCTCGTGACCGATCACCTGGGCGTAAGCCCTGGAGCACTGCACCTGGCCAACGGCGGTTACCTGATCCTCCGCGCGGAGGATGTCCTCATCAACGCGCTCAGCTGGGATACGCTGAAAAGAACTCTGAAGGCAGGCAGGATCCGCATCGAGAACATCGGGGAACAATATCGGATGGTACCGACCACCACCATTAAACCGGAACCCGTCCCGGTGGAGGTCAAGATCATCTTAATCGGAAGTCCCATGATCTACTACCTGCTGTACACCTACGACCCCGACTTCGCCAAGTATTTCAAGATTCGGGCCGACTTCGATCTGCGCATGGATCGTTCCGAGGATAACCTCCTCGAATACGGGCGATTCATCCGAACCATACAGCAGCGCGACAACCTGCTGCCCTTCCACCAGGATGCGGTCTGTGAAGTGGTCAACTATAGTTCCAGGCTCACCTCCGACCAGACCAAGTTGTCCGCCCGCTTCAACGAGGTCGTGGAAGTGCTCTACGAGGCCCATACCTGGGCCGAAAGCGATGGCAGCGAGGAAATCCGAAGCGAGCACGTAATCCGGGCGCTCGAAGAGAAGGTCTTCCGCTCCAACCTCATCGAAAGCCACGTTCGCGAATCCATCAGCCGTAACAAGATCCTGGTGGACGTAGAAGGCGATACCGTCGGGCAAGTGAACGCCCTCAGCGTGGTGAGCCTCGGCAATTACTCGTTCGGACATCCTTCTCGGATCACCGCCAACACCTTCATGGGCAACGGTGGCGTCGCGAACATCGAGCGACAGGTGAAGATCAGTGGAACTTCTCATAGCAAGGGCGTGTTGATCTTGAGCGGTTACCTGGCGGAACAGTTCGCCCAGGATAAGCCGCTCGCCCTTTCGGCCAGCCTGACATTCGAACAGCTCTACGGGGGGGTCGACGGGGATAGCGCCTCCAGCACCGAGCTTTACGCACTCCTGTCGTCTTTGTCCGGCGTACCCATTAAGCAATCGATCGCCGTCACCGGTTCGGTGAACCAAAAAGGCAAGATTCAACCGATCGGTGGCGTAAACGAAAAGATCGAGGGCTTTTACTACACATGTAAGGAAAAGGGACTCACGGGCGAGCAGGGTGTCATGATTCCCGAGCAAAACGTCGACAATCTCATGCTCAATACCGAGGTCCGCGAAGCCATCGACGATGGCAAGTTCCACGTGTGGGCGGTGTCGGACATTCCCGGGGGCATCGAGCTACTCACCGGTGTGCCGGCGGGTGCACGCGATGACGAAGGCCGTTCCCCCGAGGACTCCGTCTTCGGGTTGGCGGACAAGCGTCTCCGCGAGATGGCCCAAGCCCAGCGCAGGTTCACAAGCGCAAGCGGGGACTCGAATGACGACGACAAAGGGGAGGCAACCTAGAACACGGGGCGGCGCAATGCCTGCGCACCGGCCCGTTTCCGGGACGATCATTCCGGCGCCCGTGCACCTCGTGATCCGGGCGCCGGATGTCTTACATCCGACCCTCGTTCGGATTCGCCCGGGGTGAAACTTGTACCCCGTCGTCTCCTTTGCTATTATCTGAGGGTATCGAGGCAATGACGGGTCCTGAGGGGTATTCAGGGCGGTACAGCGAAGGGGATCCCGGTGAGAGCCCCACCTTCCCTACCCCTTTCCCCACCCCGAGCACCCGGGAAACGCCCGGGCGGTGGCCGCCGA
>PUNF01000063.1 GCA_003552525.1 Clostridia bacterium
CTTTTCCTCCATTTCGTCGGTCCACTCCATGGGCTTTCCGACGCGATCTGCGGTATATCGCGGCTCTGGCAGAAGGTCACGGTCGATGATCAGGTTAATCCGGGGATCCGCCTTCTCGATCTTTTCCACGCAGTCATCCGGCAGAGGTACGGAGATGAACACGTTCACTCTGCGATCCACTCTCTCACCCACTTGACTCACTCCTCTTTGTGATTGGTACCTTTACTAGGCCCATCTTCCAACATCAGGTGACCGGCGTTCTCCAATCCGCGCAGAAGCATCATCACGCCGTCGGGTTCAAGTTCGACGTCGAATTCGAGTCCTACGATGCGCGCGATATCCTCCACGCTTCTCGACCCATCCACGAACGCCCACACTTCATCGGCCACCACCCGTAGGCTGTTAAAACCCGCATTGGGATCCCGTGCACGGAAAACCTCGGCAACCCGGAGCAGATCGTGGTACGAGAGACCCGCCCACCTCTGTCCGCGGCGAGAAATCCTCCTGGGAATGGGATAGATCGAACTCGATTCCGATTCACATCCTGAGCGGCCGGGTTCATATTCGCGGTCCAGGTCCCCACGGAGGTCTCGCTGTAATCGCTCGACCTCTCGCGCAACCTCCCCTCGATCTTCCTCGGGAACCAAATCAAGCACGCGTTGCAGTCCCTGCATATCGATATCGAGTCGATCCTCCAACATCCTTCTTGGCCGAGATCTTTCATCCTGCCCATTCTCGTCAAAATGCCTGGATATGCGCGCAAGCCGCCTGCGCGCGCCACTGGCGACGAGGCGCGCAATACGGATCGCATCCCGCGCCCCTGCGTTTGCCAGCTCGATTCCGGCCACTCCCGAAACCAGGGCAGAACGCCTGAGTACGATCGGATCAATGACCTCCGGAGTCAGAAGTTGGGAGTGGAAGTATCGATCTGGCCACGACATCAGCAACGGCGCCTGGATACCCTCGGCGGCGAAGCGCCCATTGTCACTCCAAGGCGTGTAGTGATGCATGGCCACACGGATCTGCGGCAGCTCCTGGCCACCGTCTTTTTCGATCCAGTCCGCTTCCTTGGGACTCTCTTCTATGAGTTGGGCGAGGTAGTCGTTGATGTATCCGGGAACCGAATCGGGGGATCGATAGAGCATGAGGTTCGACGCCGTGAGATCCTGTCGATGACCGGGACTGCAAAAGGTGAGCGCGGTGTGCAGTCCACGCACATGGTCCGCATGATCACGCAAGTAGGCGGCGATTCCGGCACCCTCGCATCCTATGAGGAAGCGCAGTGTGCGACGCGGGGCCGGCAGATTGCCATCCCGGATGGCAGCCCGAATGGCACCCGCCAGCTCGACCACCAGACCCGGACCCTCTGCGCAGTTCCCTCCCGGTCGCACCCCGGATGCATGCGCACAGAAGAGTATGGACTCCTCCGGCTTCTCGGTACCGGGAATGGACGCCACCACATTTCGGATCTTGCCTGGCCCTGTGGCCGCTTCCACGCGGGCATGTATTCTCGCACTTCCTTCGGCGATGGAGCGCTTCAATCGCTGGGATGCGAAGTGGGATATGCTGAAGGCATACACGCCGGGGTTCTCGCGAACAGGCAGGCGGAGAAGTTGTACGGCATCGGGAACCAAGTGGGGTTCGCGGATGCCCGGTATTTGATACAACATGTAGTCGGTGATAATCCCACGCGCACCCCGTTGTATCGCCAGCCGGGCTGCCTCCCACCACGCCGGTCGCCGCGATGTCCCGTGAATGAACACGGCCTTGCCCTGAACATCTTCTTCCTCGAAATCCCGGGGGTATTCCCCCGTTCCGACGTCAACCACATCAAGCGTCTCACCCTCGGGAGCAGTGGATTCAGACCACCAGGCAATGCAGGTGGGTGCATCCTCGTAATCCACCAGGGCGATCTCACCATCTTCTTCCAGGAGCGTGAGCGAGGCCATGACCGGTTCCCAGGAGTGATCAACCGGATGATCGGAGACTTCCAGACCTTCCAAACCGGCGTCTTCTAGGGCCTCTTGAATGATATCCATCGCCCTCAGTTGACCCCAAGAGCCCGGCGACCGGTACAGATCGGTTAACCGAGCGGCGAGGTCGCGCGCGCGTTCACCGTCAAAATAGTCGTCGACGATTTGGAACAGTTGTTTTCTCGGCATCATGGGTATTCACCTCCGCGGAGATTTGAAGTCTATCGTGCTATGACCGCTTCACTATCAAGGCGAAAAACGCTCCCATCGCCTGAAAGATGCTCGTCGTGAAGGCATAGCTGAGAATATGTACACCCACCATGGTCAGGAAGACATCCACCGTGATTGTCCATCCTACCGCCTGCAAGCCAAGAGAGAGTGCGATGGCCAGCAGGGCTACCCCGGTCAGCATCGCCAGCAAGGCGGACACGACCATTCCCTTGATGTCCTCGAATGAAATGGCAATCACTAGCCCCGAAAGGGCCATTGCCACGTATAGAATGGTGGAACCGACTTGTACGGGGGCAAAGGGGGAAAAGGAAGTGGAGCTTAAGATCATCAGGCATCCCAAGCATAGGCCAAGGCACACGGTGACAATCCATCGGCTCCGGGATGAAGACGCATCCACTTGTACACTCACCGCGTGACCTCCTTACGGACTACCAGGGGTATGTCGCTGCGGAGCCCATCAACATCCACCCAGATCACGCCTCGCAGGGCCCAAACAGCCCCGGTCTCCGAGAGGCCATCTCGGAGCGCATCTGCGAAAAACGGGCGCAAGGTAAACACGTACGGTAACACGATATCTTCTTGCGGGGCGAGCGTCTTGCTGATGTCGGTGTCGGTATTGGTGGCAACATAATTGCCGGCAATGTAGACGGAGAAGCGGGTATGATCGAGGTATACGTCCAGCGCACCCTCGTTGGTGATGCCAAGATCGAGGTGCAGCCGCCTCGGGCTATCTTCCCAAGTGATGTCGCCAATATCGAAGCGCAAACCGCGCACGGAGGTCGCGGTCTGGAGATAGCGGTCTACCGTCTGTATCGTCCAGCTGCCAAGGAGCAAGGCAGCGAAAACCAATGCAACCAAAAGCACCAGCATTCTCTTGCTCCCAGGCGCAAATCGAAACACTTCGGGGGTCACCTACCCAGTTTTCTAAAGCGATCCGGCACCTGTTTGCCAAAGTCTTCTTTCGCCCTGACGAGGCAGCCTTCGAGGAATACGCCTGCAAAGGTATTCTCATCCGAGAGGACCGATATGTCCTCTAGGGGATTGTCCTGCAATAGCAGAAAGTCCGCTCGATAACCTTCCTGTAAGCAACCAACTTCGCGATCTAGATCCAAAAGCTCCGCCACCACGGATGTGCCTGCACGAATTGCCTCATCCGGGGTCAACCCCGCTTCCACCAGCTGATGCAGCTCCGTCGCGTTTTCGCCGTGATGGAGGAAAGGACCCCCACCCATGTCGCTTCCAAGGGCGACCTTCACGCCGTGTTCCCTAGCAATCGCAATGCTATCAAACATCGCATCACGTGCCGATGAAGCCAAAACATGCATCCGTTGCAGTGCTGGTTCGTCGAGTCCATCGGGGTAGAATCCGCGCGTCACGTTGCGATATAAAGTAGCCGCAGTCGGCAGGAGAAATGTCCCCTGGGCGGCCATTTGCTGTGCGAGTTCTTCGGTCAACCAAAAGCCATGTTCAATCGAGTCGACGCCCGCGTCGAGAGATGCCCGGATACCATCAGTGCCCATGGCGTGGCTTGCCACACGCATCCCGACCTTGTGAACGACCTCCGTCACCGCGGCCAGTTCATCGACGGTCATTTCCTGGTGCCCACGGATCTTCCCGCCGTATCCGCGCGTTGCGTTCACCTTGACGAAATCGGCACCGAGGCGGAGCAACGTGCGCGCCACGCGGCGGGCCTCACCGGGCGAATCCGCAACACCTGGATTGTCGAGAAAACGCGCATTGTAGTAACGATCGCGATCCATGTGCCCCCCGGTGCCACAAATCCCGTATCCCGCGGCCTGGATCCTGGGTATCACGTACTCGCCGCGGGACCCGGCATCACGCAAAGCAAGGACCTCGAGTCCCCCGCAATCCCGCACGGTGGTAAATCCCATGTCAAGGGTCCTCTCCGCGTTGCGCAAAGCCCGGAGCGTCGCCGCCCCCGGGAGGTCGGAGAGCATGACCTTCCCTCGATCCGCAACGGAATCATTACAAAGATGCACGTGTCCATCGATGAGGCCTGGCATCATGGTATAGTTTCGGGCATTTACCACGGGCAAGCCAGCAAAGGCGCCCGGCAGGACATCCTCCCAGGATCCGGTCCATCTGATGTAGCCATCGGCAACCGCGATTCGCCGCTTCGTCGCCACGCCATCGGAAACACCATCAATCATGCATCCTGCCTCTACAATGTACCCCATGGTCGAATCCTCCTCCGCCACCCGTTCATCGTTTTGCATGGAGAATGGTCAACGTATCTTCCACCCAACCTCCACGGGGACACCCTACCCGGAATTGGATGGGTACGCTCTCGGTGGAACACCCAACGCGCAGGACCCATGTTACCGCAGCCGTTCGCTTGGGGATTCCGCTCTCGGGCTCATTGAAATAGAAGCCTCGAAGCTGACGCATGCGACCGGGCAGGTGCCCGAGTTCCGCCGAGAGATCACCCTCGATAAGCTCTGCGCCTTCCGGTGGGTGGATGTGGGCACGGATCGGATCAGCGATCTGCATGCGCACCGCCATATCCGTGACGTTGGTCGGCAAGTAGCCGCGATTTTCCACGACCATGCGAATCCGGTAAAGGCCATCACCAATGGGATGCGACGTAAGGGTCCTGATCCCGATGCGCGGGAGCGAAGCCGGATAGCGCACGTTAAATGCGGAGTTTCGCACACATTCATCTTCGAGGAACTCCGGGGGGGGATTCTTCTGGGTGAACTTGATCCGCCACCCACCGATCTCGACGCGGCCCAGCTGCGGATGGTTAAACGGGGTCCAGTCCTTGAAGCCGTTACCGTCGAGCGCCGAGTCGTTAAAACGCAACATCAGGAGTTCGTCTTCCTCGGACTGGTCCTGGAAGGGGTAGTAGTTGTCCGCATCAGCGCGCTCCACGCCTGCGCGCGTAGCCATGTTCCATATCTCCGTTCCAAGGGCGATCTGCCCCATGTGGTTGTAGGACCAATCGTGTAATACACCCCGTCTCGGCCGTTTCTTGTCGGGTGTAAAAGACTCGTAGACCGACACCATCGGATATCCCGTCGTCCTCTCGCCGAGTTCACCGAGACGCTTATAGGCAAGCAAGTCCATGGCGTCAAACGCTTCGTCGGGTAGGTGTCCGAACGGGCGCATGAGCAAACCACCGTACGTATGATAGGCATGGGTGATCGCAATGTTTGGATGGGACTGGATGAACTCCACAACCGCACGACACTCCGGCTCGGATAGCGGGTATTCCCCTCCACCGGCCTGAACCGCATCGGGTTCCCATCCAGCCGGGAAATTCCGATTGAGGTTGAGTTGGTATTGACGCGGCAACACGCGAAAATCATCGGGTGATGCGCCACCCACCAACTCCCCCTCCGGGAGTATTGTATAGAAATCGCCGAGAACGTCCTCCGGCTCGCGTGCAATCATGAGCCGTGAATCCCTCTCGGAAATCTTCCATTCTCCACCGGGATCCGGATAGCGCATCAATGTGATATCGCCGTCCCCATCGATGTCACGTTCCCGGAGTCCGACGTCATTTGCATCCTGGGGATAGGCCCTAGCACTTACCCACTGCTTGGAGGGAGTGGTTAGAAAGGCTTCAGCGCCATCGGGGTTGGTGCGCGGAAGAATATAGAATGTCGAATGATCGAGAACGTCGGTGAGAAAGGGATCGTCCCCGTAACCGTCCACGAGGTGTTGTATCGTGTGCAGGCAGACCTGCGTTCCGGAGACCTCCCCAGCATGAATACACGCATCGATGTATACCGCGGGCTTATCCTCGGGCGGACGGTCACCGAAGGCGGTGACCGTCACAGCCCATATGTCCCTTTGCTCCAGGCTCTTGCCCACTGACTCAAGGCGCACGAGGTGGGGATACTCCCTCGCCAGAGCCTCAAGGTAGTCCGTCATTTCGGCGTGCGTGTAATAGTGCTCGGCACGAAATGCTGACGACAATGTCCCATCTCCTTTCGGAGAGCGTAACTGACGCTCTACGAGGGATATCTTGTCATTATTTGATTAGCGTCCCCGCAGCCTCGGGTCCAGCGAATCTCGCAACCCGTCACCGAGCAAGTTCGTCGCGAGCACCGTGAACATGATCGCCAGTCCGGGGAAGGTCGCGATCCACCAGGCGTCATATAGTCGCGCACGGCCGTCCGAGATGATCACACCCCACTCAGGGGTGGGCGGCGAGATCCCCAGTCCGAGGAATCCCAGTGCTGCAACGGATAGGATGGCACCGGCGAGGCCGAGCGTTGCCATGACGATCACGGGTGCAATGACGTTCGGCAGGATATGCCGGAACATGATCGTGATGTTGCCTGCACCTGCAGCACGTGCCGCCTCGACGTATGCCGTCTCGCGAGCCGCCAATACTTGACCTCGGACGATCCTCGCGTAGCTGGGTATGCTGGCCACACCGATGGCGATCATCACGTTCACCAAACCCTCGCCAAGGGTGAATATGATGGTCAGGGACAGGAGGATACTCGGCATGGACATGATCATGTCCATAATGCGCATCAGCACTTCATCCGTCCATCCGCCAAAGAAACCGGAGGCCAGCCCGATGACAATCCCTGAGGTCGCGGCAATTCCAACCGAGATGATCCCAACCCACAAGGATATCCGTCCACCATATATGATGCGGGTGAGTACGTCCCGGCCCATGGTATCGGTTCCAAACAGGTGATCACGACTCGGTGGTTCCAGTCGCACGCTATAGTCGGGTTTTACCGGATCATAGGGGCTCACCACGTGGGCAAACACTGCTGCTAAAATGATGACCGTGAGCATCGCGGCACCAATGATCGCCCCGGGATGCTTACGGATCTCCCGCCAGAACAACTGAAAGGGAGTACGCGTTGGCGCGTCGCCAGCCACGATATCCTTGGTCCGTATCTGTTCAGCCATGGTTCACACCTACTTCCTCTCCACTGGTGTTCATCGGCAAGTTCCCGTGCAGGTGTGCGGTTCCGATCCGCTCAGTCATAACGCACCCGTGGATCCAGGAAACCGTACGTGAGATCAACCATTAGGTTGACGAACACGAAAACCACTGCCAGGACCAGTACGCCACCCTGCACCAGCGGGAAGTCGTGGGAGAAGATTGCCTTGACGATCAGGTCGCCAATGCCCTGGCGCGCAAACACGATCTCCGTGATCACCGTGCCACCGAGCAGGAACCCGAACTGTACACCGATGACGGTGACAACGGGTATGAGGGCATTCTTCAGAGCATGACGCCACGTCACGATGCGTTCGCTAAGCCCCTTCGATCGGGCCGTGGTGATGTAATCCTGCCGCAGGACCTCGAGCATCGAGGAACGAACCAGGCGCGCCAGTACTCCCGCGCTGCGCAAACCGATGGCGAAGGCAGGAAGGACCAGGTGCCGCCATGTCGCAGAACCCGACGTCGGAAACCAACCCAAGCGGACGGAGAAAAAGAAGATGAATATCAACCCGAGCCAGAAGCTCGGCATCGACACCGCCAACAAGGCGGCAAACATCGTACCCGTATCAAACAGTTTTCCTCGGTTCACCGCAGCGGTAACCCCGGCAATGCTTCCGAATAGAACGGCCACACCCATCCCTGCCAAAGCCAGCCGGAGGGTGGCCGGATACTGCTCGAAAATCTGCGCCGTGACGCGCCTTCGCGTAAACAGGGAGCGTCCCAGGTCGCCTCGGAGGGCATTGGTGAGGAACTCCCAATACCGCACCATCAAGGGCCGATCCAGGCCGAGCTGCCTGCGTAGTTCCGCCTGTTCCTGTGCCGTCGCCCCAAATTCCGCCAGCATGACCGCCGTCGCGTCCCCGGGAAGCAAGTTCACCATCATGAAGACTATGAAACTGACTCCCAGGGTGACGATCAGGGCTGAAATTACGCGTTTTTGGATATACCTAGCCATCGCCAATCCCCCTGACTCATGCTCCCGTGATCGACTTCCCCGCCCATGTTTCGAGCGGGGAAGTCGATTGCTTGCGCTGTATCTGAGAGGCGTTTACTCGTGGAGATTCAGCACGAAACCGAACCAACCGGTGCTGTCTGCGGGCTCCCAACCCTTGATCTCCGGATCGAAGGCCCACATGATCGCTACGTTATTCAGAGGTACGATCGTCGCATCATCCATCAGGATGTACTGGATGCGGTCGTAGATCTCCTTGCGCTCGTCCACGTCGGTTGTCCGCTCGCCCTCGATGAACAGTTCGTCGACCTCGGGGTTGCTGTAGTGATAGAAGTTCCAACCACTGCCGATGTTCTCGGAATGCCAGCGACCACGGATGGCCGAGGGATCGTTGGAGCTCCACTGCGTCCACACGAGGTTGTGTTCGCCTTCCTGGGCGGTATTCTGCTGCATCGGGTTGTCCAATGCCCAGATCTCGACGTCGGCACCGAGCTCGGTCAGCATGGGCTCGACGACTTCCGCAACGTTGCGGACGCCAGGCAGCGTGAGATACTTGATCTCCAGCATCTCGCCGTCCTTATAGCGCTTGCCGTCATCTTCCATGATCCAGCCGGCTTCTTCCATCAACTCATGTGCCTTGTCCATGTTGCCGTAATCGTACATCTCGCCGGCTTCGGGATTGTAGAAGAAGTCGTGGCGAGAGAGGACGCCACCGGAGGGCTCCGGAATGCCTTCGTAGACGACGTCACGTACGAGTTCACTGTCCACGGCGTGGATAATTGCGCGGCGCACGAGGACGTCATCCGTGGGCGCCTTGCTGACGTTGATCTGGATCCCGCCGGGCGGGCCACCGAGCGTGGTGTACACGTGGGTGCCGAAATCGCCGGAATCGCGCATGCGCACGAAATCGTTCGCCGCCATGTTGGAAGCGGCGTTGGTCTCGCCGGTCTGTAGGGCGGCGGCACGGGTGGAATCTTCCTCGATGAAGCGGAAGGTGACCTCGTCGTAGTAGGCCTCGTCGCGGTTGAAGCTTACGACGGGGGTATAATCTTCGTTCTTCTCGAGAGTCACGTGGCTTCCGCCGACCCACTCGACGAACTTGAAGGGACCGCTACCGACCGGGTTCTGCGGGAAATCCTCTCCGAGTTCTTCGACGGCCGTCGGAGACACCATGCCATAGCTACCGGCAGCGATGGTGCGC
>PUNF01000029.1 GCA_003552525.1 Clostridia bacterium
GAGCCTGTCGCTTTCCGATGCAGTGCGCTTGGTGCATTTGCGAGGGCAGTACATGCAGGAGGCAGTGCCAGAGGGCGTGGGAGGTATGGCGGCCGTGATCGGCCTCGAGGGATCCGTCGTGGAGGCGATTTGTGACGGTTTGTCCACCGCATGCGCCCACGTGACGGCGGCCAATCTCAATTGCCCGGGCCAGGTCGTCATCTCTGGTCACGCCGGCGCGGTGGCCCGCGCAAGTGAGCGGGCCAAGGAGATGGGTGCGCGCAAGGCCGTGACGTTACCCGTCAGTGCGCCATTTCACTCGGCACTGATGGAGCCCGCGCGGGTGCGCCTGGAAGAAGCCATGGACGGTGTATCCTTTGCGGATGCCCGTTTTCCGGTGGTCTCGAATGTTTCGGGCACTCCGCTGACGGATGCGGGGTCGATTCGCCAAGGATTGTTGGAACAGATGACGTCCCCTGTCCGCTGGGAGGATTCGGTGCGCTATATCCTCGGTCGGGGTGTGGACACGCTGGTGGAGCTGGGGCCGAAGAACACCCTGACCGCCTTCATGCGGCGGATTGATCGCAATGCGAAGGCTCTTGCGGCAGAGGATCCGCAGGGCATAAGACAGGTGGTGGCGGCGCTATGATGAACCTGGAGAATCGTGTGGCCCTCGTGACCGGCGGATCGCGCGGCATCGGTGCAGCCGTTTGCGAGGAGTTGGCAGCCCTGGGCGCCCGGGTCGCCATCGGCTATCGCTCGCATGAGAACCCGGCCTGCGCCATACGCGATGGGATTACCGAGGCAGGAGGCAATGCGCTAGCGGTGCCGATAGACATCTCGGATGCAAGCTCGGTCGATACCGCCTTTAGCCGCGTAGAGGCAGAACTTGCTCCGGTTGAGATACTGGTAAATAATGCCGGGATCACCGAAGACGGGTTATTCATGCGAATGAAGCCAGAGAGTTGGCGGCGTGTTTTCGAAGTAAATCTCGGCGGGGCCTTTACCGTGACCCAACGCGCCCTGCGGCCGATGATGCGAATGCGCTCGGGCTCGATTATCAATATCAGTTCGCTGGTGGGCATACGGGGCAACGCCGGGCAGACCAACTATGCCGCCGCGAAGGCGGGCTTGATCGGCTACACCCGAAGTCTCGCCGCCGAGGTTGGCAGACGCGGTATCCGGGTCAATGCGGTGGCCCCAGGTTTTATTGCGACGGACATGACGTCTGAAATGGCTGATGAATGGGTGGAACGCGTGACCGCTTCGACCGCCCTGGGGCGCGCTGGTGAACCCCATGAGGTGGCAAAGGCGGTTGCGTTTCTCGCGTCGAGTGCGAGTGCCTATATTACTGGAGAGGTGCTCGTGGTGGACGGTGGGCTCGGGATCGGTTTATGATCCTTGAAGTTTCCACGCGTTGTATCGAAGTATCAAATTAGGAAAAAACCCGGGAGGTGTTGAACGTGTCGAAGACAGAAATTATGGAGAAGATCAAGGAAATGTTGGTCGACCAGCTGGGCGTGGATGAAGAGGATATCGAGGAAAACTCCGAGTTTGCCTCGGACCTCGGTGCCGATTCTTTGGATCTCGTTGAGCTAATCATGTCCATGGAAGAGGAATTCGACCTCAATATTCCGGACGAAGATGTAGAGAACATTGTACGCGTAGGAGATGCAGTGAACTACGTCGCCGACAACATCTAGGGAAACTGGCTGGAGCTGAGTTACATGTGTAGCAGAGTAGTCGTCACAGGGATGGGAGTCATCAGCCCTTTGGGCCTCGATTCCGGGTCCTTCTGGGAGAACCTGATAGCAGGTCGCTCCGGGGCCGGTCCCATCACCAAGTTCGACGCCTCGGACCTCACGGTCAACATCGCAGCCGAGGTGCGGGACTTTGACGTCACCGACTATGTCGATCGCAAGGAAGCCCGACGTATGGATCCGTGTAACCATTACGCGATGGCGGCGGCGGCGCAGGCGGTGAACGCCGCCGGATTGGACATGGCGTCCATCGATCGCCAGCGCGCGGGGGTCATCCTGGGTACGGGGCAGGGTGGCGTCACCTCCATGGTAGAGCAGTTGAACGTCTATCGGGAGAAGGGACCGTCGCGGGTAAGCCCCTTTTGCATACCGATGATGATTGCCAACATGGCCGCCGGACACCTCGGGATCAAGTTCGACATCCACGGCCCCAACCTGACGTTGACAACCGCCTGTGCCGCTTCTGCCCATGCCATAGGAGAAGCCTATCGTTACCTGCAGCGAGGTGAGGCCGACGTCATGATCACCGGGGGAACGGAGGCTGGCATCATCCCCTTGTGTGTGGCGGGTTTTTCTGCCATGAAGGCCCTGTCGACGCGCAACGAAGATCCCGAGGGTGCCTGCCGCCCCTTCGATGTTGATCGGGATGGGTTCGTAATCGCAGAAGGCGCGGCGGTGTTGATCCTCGAGACGCTCGATTCCGCCAGGAACCGGGGTGCCGATATCCTCGGGGAGCTTCTCGGGTACGGCGTTTCCAGTGATGCGCATCACATCACGGCCCCACCTCCCAACGGCGAGGGTGGTGCCCGCTCGATGCGCGCGGCATTGCGGGATGCGGGTCTCCAACCCACCGACATCGACTATATCAACGCCCATGGAACGGGCACGCCCGTCGGGGACGTCGCCGAGGCGCGGGCGATCCACAGTGTATTCAAAGATGCCGCTGCCAGGATACCGGTCAGCGCCACGAAGGCTTCGACCGGCCACCTGCTCGGTGCGGCTGGGGCGCTGGAGAGCGTGGCATCTCTGATGACCATTCGGGAAGGTATCGTGCCTCCGACGGTCAATCTCGATAATGTGGATGAGGAATGTCTCTTGGATCACGTGGCGATTAAGGCTCGCGACGCACAAGTCGAGGTGGCGCTCACGAACTCATTCGGATTCGGAGGGCAGAACGCTACGCTCATTTGGGGTCGTCACGGGTAGATGCGCCTGACTGCGCTGCTGCGGAATTTGAATATCGATGTATCCGGGCTCCTCCTGACACGGGCCCTCACCCACAGCTCGTACGTAAACGAGCATCCTGGTGAGGGCCCATCCAATGAGCGGATGGAATTCCTGGGTGACGCCGTGCTTGGCCTGGTGATCAGCGACCACCTATACCACCAGTTCCCCGATGTCGACGAGGGGACGCTGTCCGCGATGCGGGCCTCGGTGGTACGTGCCGATACGTTGGCGGATGTGGCACTGGATCTCGGTCTCGGGGATCAACTGTTGCTCGGGAGAGGGGAGATCGAGTCCGGAGGGCGAGCGAAGCCCTCCGTATTGGCCGACGCTTTCGAAGCGATCGTTGCGGCAACCTATCTGTCGCAGGGTCTATCCGCGGCAGAAACCTTCGTTTCCCACGCGCTCCGGGAACCACTTCAGCAGGCCCGCGAGCGTGCGCAGGTGGGTGATCCGAAGTCGGAGCTGGACCGGCGACTGCGGCGGGAGAACCCGGGTGCCCAACTTGTGTACGTCGTGATCGCCCGGGAAGGGCCTGACCACGAACCCCATTTCACGGTGCAGGCACGCGTCGATGATGTTCCTTTGGCCCAGGGATCTGGGCCGAGCAAGCAACGGGCGGAGGCGGAAGCAGCGGAACGGGCTTTGCGGGCGCTCGAGGAGCGCGCGTAAGGAAGGAATGCATTCCATCGCGGCGAAGCCTGCAACGTGTCTTGGATCGTGCCGTCTACCGGCAATCGTCTTGCGGGAAGTCAAAGGCACGGGGCATCCTCCGGATGCTTTGGGTTTCGTGGGTGTCGCACCCGACCCGGTGGCCGGGAAGATTGCCGCAGCGCTTCGCACTGGACGCATGGCCGGGATGCGAGGATTCGAAGAAAGATCCCAATGGTGTATGATCGGGAGGGGAGATTTCAATCCTTGACGGCACATTCCCGGCCCATCCCACGACTCGCACGCGGGGCGGGCCGACGCACGCGAGAAGGAGAATCGGATGCGGCTGAATCGACTGGAAATATCGGGGTTTAAGTCATTCGCTCGTTCCACCGTCCTCGAGTTCCCCGAACATCTGACAGCGGTTGTTGGGCCTAATGGCAGCGGGAAGAGCAACATCGTAGATGCCTTCCGGTGGGTGCTTGGTGAGCAGAGCCCATCAGTACTTCGCTGCACGCGCATGGACGATCTGATCTTTTCGGGTACCGCCAATCGTCGGCGCTTGAATCTCGCCCAGGTGGCGGCTACGTTTGAAAACGACGGTGTGCATCAGCATCTACCCACGGAGATTACCATTACCCGACGGCTCGATCGCGATGGGCGTAGTGATTATGTCATCAACGGTACCAGTTGTCGTCTTCGCGACGTACAGGAACTATTCTGGGATACCGGCCTGGGCAAAGGCTCTTACGCGGTAATCGGACAGGGCGAAGTCGAGCGTATCGTCGATGCGGGCGGAGACGATTTACGCCGCTATATCGAGGAGGTCGCCGGCATCACGCGTTTCCGCGTCGTTCTCAAGGAGTCGGGTGACCGGGTTGCGCGAACACGTGATCGCTACCGCAGGCTCGCCGATGTGCTCGCGGTTCGCCGTGAATACGTACTTCCCCTCAAGGAACAAGCGAAGCGCGCACGCTTGCATCGGATCATCGGTGCACGCGAGACGCGGTTGCGCCAGTCGGTGCTGGTCGCCGATTATCACAACGCGCTGAAGGTGCTCCGCGATTGTGACAAGATCCAGGCAAACCTGCGGGATCGGTTGTCCGGGATGGACCAGGAGATCTCGCAGTGCCGCGAGCATGCGCGGTCCCAGGCTTTGCAGGCGGAAGCACTGACGCGCCGCGAGGAGCTCTTTGAGAGTGGACTTCGTACGCTACAGCGTGATGCCGGTAGGGCCGAATCACAACGCGCATTGCTCAAGGAGAGGCTTCGTACGGCGGACACCGAGATGGCACGAGCCCTCAAGGGATTGGACGAGGTTGGCCACGCTCGTGCATCGCTGGATGAGGACCGCTCTGAGACGTTGTCTGCCCGTGTCGAGGAGAGAGAGAACCTGCAGGCCGAGGTCCAGTCCCTGCAACAGGAAGCCGAGGGAAGATTCGGCCGTATAGCGCGCGACGAAGTGATCCTGCGCCGGGCGATTCGTCGCGAAGAATGGCTGCGTGGTGCGATAAGGCAGACCGATGCCGCTATTGTCGATTGCGAGAAGCGGTTGCGGGAGAGCCTCAAGCGTTCCGCCGAGGTGTCCCGACAACTCGAAGAATTGCGGGGTGGCGAAACGCGGAATAAGAAGGCGGAGGATGCATCGAGGGAATCCACTTCCGACGCAGATCCACAAGAGATAGAGGGAGAACTCGCGGCAGAACGGTCCCGACTGCGCCGCATGCAGGAGAAGCAGCGATCCCTGCAGGATGCATATGCCGCGGCAAAGGAATCCGCCGCGGCCACCTCCTCGAGGATTACGGCACTTTCAGAAATCGTGGGAACCATGCCGCAGATCCCCGCCGACGGTGCACAGGCCGCGGAAGTCACTCCCGACGAACCGTTCCTCGCGCATCTTGATATCCCGCGGGATCTGCGCGGGGCCGTTGCCGCGGCCGCCGGCTATTGGTCCTTCGCACACACGCTGGCTTCCGATGCCCTGACCCGTGACCACCTGAGCCCGGGAACCCTGTTCTTGATTCGCGATCTACCCGGTCGTAGCGGTGCGCAGGTAAAGCTTCTGACGTGGCGACAGGAACGCGCGGGCTGGGACGACTGGTTGCTCGAGCGGGGCTTCGGCGAGCGCGTCATCGGTTGGCTGGATTTGCGGGTTGGCGTCCACGAGGGCGATGAAGAGATCCGGGCGCTCAAGGATGACATGCTTTCACCCTACCTCGTCATCGAAGATCGGGATACGATGTTCGCGCTTCTGCAGGCCATGTGGGCTGCGCCGGGGCTGCCAACCCCGCGCCCGCCGGAACTCGTGACCCCGGATGGTTACCGGGCCAGCCCCCGCGGCCGCATCGGCGCCGATCCGGTTCACAACGAGACCATGGATCCGGTTGCCGTGGCCCAGGAGATCCGCACCCTCAAGGAAAAACGGATCGGGACGTTAAAGGAGATCCGCGAGCTAGAAACATTGCTCGGTCGTGTACGCGAGGAGGCGGAAGCACGCGGGAATCGGGTGTCCAAGCTGGATGCTGCGCTCACCGTGGCGAGGCAACGTCAAGACGAAGCCGAGCGTAGGCTCCATGACCAAAGGCGAGAGCATCACCGTCGGACGCGGGTGTTGCAGGAACTCGAATCCTCCCTGGAAGATGCTTCGCAGGAAACGAAACGACTCCAGGAGGACAAGGCCGAGCTGGACGTGCGTCGGCGCGGATGGATTCGGGCCCTGGGTGCCCTGGCGCTCTTTCGTTCGGGGAAGGAACGGGCGGTTGCCGGGGCTGCCGGTGCCAAAGAAGAGTTCGACAAGGAGATTGACGCGCGTAGGACCCGCATCATGGAGTTGGCAGATGAGATCGCGAGACTCCAAGCCTCGGAAGCACACCGTGCATCCGAAGGTGAGCGGTTGGATGAACGGGAGTCCACACTGCGCAAAGAACTTGCGAAGTGGGATCGACGTCGAAAGGCGCTCCTCGAGCAAAGCGATCGTTATGAAGTGCGCGTTGGGGGGTATGACGCCGCGGTAAAACGTGCGACCGAGGGGTACAAATCCGTGCGCACCGCCCGTAGGGAAGCGAACACAGCGGCCGAACACGCCCGAATCAGGGCGGCCGAGCTGGAGGCGGAGAAGTCGAAAATTACTGGCAAATTGTCGTCCAATGATGCGCGGCGTCGGCGTGCCCGGGAGGATTTGTCCCGCGTGCGATTGACCGCCGAGAGAGAGCATGGACTGGATCAAGAGGACCTGCAAAATGCACCGGTCGTGCGCGGAATTGCCCGGGCGCGGAGGGAAATATCGAGCCTTGAGGGGCGTCGTCGTTCGCTGGAGCCGGTCAACCCCATGGCCATAGGAGAATATCGGCGCGAGGTATCGAATCTCGGTATCCTCGAGGAGCGGGTGCGAGATCTTCGCGAAACTATCGAAGGGCTCGAATACCTGTGTGCGCAACTGGCCACCCACGTCGAGAATCGTTTCCTCGCGACGCTCCGGGAGGTCTCGACCGCCTTTTCGGAGACCTTTACCGATTTATTCGACGGTGGACAGGGCCACATCCGCCTCGACCATGACGGCAAATCCGCTTACCCGAACCTCGAAATCCGCGTCCAACCGCCGGGCAAGCGACTAACCCGGATGAGCCTCCTTTCGGGTGGGGAACGTGCGCTAACCGGTATCGTGTTCTTGTTCGCACTCCTGCGGGTTCGCCCGGCACCGGTTTGCCTGCTCGATGAGATTGATGCGGCCCTCGACGATCGCAATACGGATCGACTTGCGCGCTACCTGCGCGATGCGGGCGGGGACGTACAGAATATCCTGATCACGCATCAGAAACGCACCATGGAAACCGCCGACGCGCTGCACGGAGTAACCATGTCCGAGCCCGGGATTTCCGAGCTGGTGTCCGTGCGATTGGAAAGCGTCGGGGAGTTTCGTGCCGCCGCGGGACCCGATGACGATAATTAGTGGATCATGCGTGATAACCCTGGAGGTGTCGTAGGTTGGTTTTTGGATCAAATGCGAGTGGAGAAGGATTTCTATCGAAGATGCGTGATGGTCTAAAAAAGACCCGCCGTCGCCTGCAGGAGGGTTTCGAGGCCATCGTGGACTTCTCGTCCAGTGACGAAGAGGCATTCGAGGAACTCGAGGCATTATTGGTACAAAGCGACATGGGTGCTCGAGTCGCCACGGAGGTACTGGACGAGCTTCGCCGGGAGCTATCCTCTCGTGAAGCATCGGAGCGCGAACAGATTTTCTCCCGACTCGGTGCGTTGCTCTCGGAGAAGATTCGCTGTGATGACCGTGATCGTCAATTACTGCTTTCGTCCGATCCGGCCGTGATTATGTTGGTGGGAGTAAACGGGGTCGGAAAGACCACCAGCGCGGCGAAGCTGGCCCACTTGCTAAAAGAGCGCGGTCGTAAACCCCTGCTTGGGGCCTCGGATACGTTCCGTGCAGCGGCCATTGAGCAGCTGCGAATCTGGGGTGACCGGTTGGGCGTCGACGTGATTTCCCATGACTTTGGCGCCGACCCGGCAGCCGTTGCCTTTGACTCGATCAAGGCGGCACGTGCCCGCGGTGCCGATACGGTCATTCTCGATACCGCTGGACGGCTCCATACGCGCCACAACTTGATGGAGGAGCTGGCGAAGATCAACCGTGTCGTGCAGAGGGAGACCGGATGCCCGCCAGACGAAACGCTCCTGGTCGTGGATGCCACCACGGGCCAAAATGCACTGCGCCAGGTGGAGATGTTCGCCGGGGCCGTTGCACCTACGGGCATTATCCTGACCAAGTTGGACGGTACGGCCAAGGGAGGCATCGTAATCGCCATCGAAGCAGAATCCGGACTGCGGGTGAAGCTGGTCGGCCTGGGGGAAGGTCTCTCCGATCTGGAACCCTTTGTCGAGGAGGGCTTCGTACGCGCGCTCCTGGGTTTGGAGGAGTAGTCCCCCGCGCGGATGCGGGTGTTGCCGGACACCCACCATTGGCCTTTCAAGGCGGCCGGGGACCCCGGTTCGCCGAGTGACTACCGAACTTGACGCAAACGATCGCAACGCATAAAATAACCGGTGTGCTGTGTAAAGGCGATAACCTTAACAGTGGAGGTGCGTCGTGGTCTCGCAACTGGAACGCACCGTACGGGTGAATCAGTTGTTCGATCTTTACGCGGGTCTTCTGACGGAGCGTCAACGCCGGGTGATTTATCTCTACCATGCGATGGATCTTTCGCTTGGGGAGATTGCCGATCGAACCGGGGTGACCCGTCAGGCGGTTCACGATGCTCTGGTGCGCGGCGTGAACGCACTGGAAAGCGCCGATGCGCGCCTTGATTTCCTGCGGCGCTGGCGGAGCTTGCAGTCACTTACGGATGCTCTTTCCCGGTCACTGGGGGGACCCGAATCCCAAGGCGCGCGCGCCATTCTCGCCGAGATCCAGCGTACCAACCCACTCGGATGATGGGGGATACACAATGGCCTTCGAGTCTTTGAGCGAACGGATACAGGGCGCCCTTAAGAAACTGCGCGGGCGCGGAAAACTCAGCGAGGCCGACGTGGATGCAGCCATGCGGGAGGTCCGGATGGCGCTGCTCGAAGCAGATGTCAACTTTAAGGTCGCGGGTGCGTTTACCAAGCGCGTCAAGGAACGTGCCGTGGGTGTCGAGGTGATGGAGAGCCTGACACCGGGACAGCAGGTCGTCAAGGTCGTGCACGAAGAGCTGACCAATCTGATGGGGGAGCAGGAGCGGCGCCTCGAGAGCGCCTCACAGCCTCCCACGGTAATCCTGCTCTTGGGACTGCAGGGTTCGGGGAAAACGACCACGGCCGCGAAACTCGCACATCACCTGCGCGGCCGGGGACGCCATCCGATCATGGTGGCGGGCGACATCCATCGCCCTGCCGCCGCCGATCAGCTTGCCCAGTTGGGCGGGCGCATTGGGGTCGATGTGAGGCGTCCCGAGGGCGATGAAACGCCGCGTGCGTTGGTTGCGAATGCAGTGTCCGAGGCGAAAAAAGATGGGAAAGACACGGTGATCGTCGATACGGCTGGCCGGCTGCACATCGACGAAGCGCTCATGGACGAGCTGGAATCCATGGCTACGGCTACGGATGTAACCGAAACCTTGCTGGTCCTAGATGCCATGATCGGTCAAGATGCGGTCAACATGGCCGAGGAGTTCGCCTCTCGTATACCGATAACCGGTGTGGTGATGACCAAACTCGATGGTGATGCCCGCGGTGGCGCCGCGCTTTCGGTACTCGAGGTGACCGGCTGTCCGATTAAGTTCGCGGGTATGGGCGAAAAGATCGAGGACCTCGAGGTCTTTCACCCGGAGCGAATGGCTTCACGGATTCTCGGCATGGGTGATGTACTAACCCTCATCGAGAAGGCCGAACGCGGCATGGATGAGAAGCGGGCGAAGGAGATGGGAGAACGCCTGCTTTCGGATCAGTTCACGCTGGATGATTTCTTGGAGCAGCTACAGCAGGTTCGACAAATGGGTCCCCTGGACCAGCTCATGTCCATGATCCCCGGTGCTGCGCAACAGATGGGCTCGGCCGAGGTGGACGAGCGTGAACTCACGAAGACCGAGGCGATCATCCGCTCCATGACGCCTCGCGAGCGGGCAAACCCCGATATCATCAAGCGCAGTCGCAGGCGCCGGATCGCGAATGGGAGCGGCACCAGGGTCCAGGACGTGAATCGCCTGCTGAAGCAATATCGTACGACGCGGGAAATGTTCAAGCAAATGAGCAAGGGCAAGATGCCCCGTGGCAAGATGCCGAAGATGCCCTTCTTCAACTGATCGAGGGTGTTGACGATAGGAGGAGCGAAAATATGGCAGTGAGGATTCGTTTGAGAAGACTGGGTGGAAAGCGCGACGCGTTCTACCGTATCGTCGTCGCGGACTCGCGCACACCGAGGGATGGACGTTTCATCGAGGAGATCGGTTTCTATGATCCGATCGAGAACCCGGCCAAGGTTCGCATCGAAGCGGAACGGGCACGCTATTGGCTTAAGCAGGGCGCGCGTCCCTCAGAGACCGTGAGGGGAATATTTTCCCGGGCTGGCCTCATGCCTGCAGCACGCGGGATGGGCGAAGACGAAGACGATGCGTTTGATATCGAGCTGCGCGGAGAGGATGCCGAGTCGGTCGTGGAATCAACCAGTGGATCCGATGAGGGGAAGTGATGATGGATGGCCGTCACGGATCTGATCGGGTACGTGACCCGAACCCTCGTCGATGACCCCGACGCGGTAGAGATTCGCGAGGTTGCGGGAGAGCGCTCGGCCATCGTAGAGGTTCGGGTTGCACCAGACGATATCGGGAAGGTGATCGGTCGTCGGGGACGCATCGTGCAGGCAATTCGAGTCGTAGCGAAAGCGGCCGCCGCTCGCGAGGGGCAGCGCGTGGAAGTGGAAATCATCGAGTAAAGTGGGAGGGCCTATGTCCCGGCACCAGTGTCCCGAGTCGAGGAGCATCGAATACGGAACGGTCGGAAAGCCCCACGGGCGATGGGGCGAAGTGCGTGTGCATACCGATTTTGGCGCCGTCGAGGAACCGGTCAATGCTGTACTGGCGGGTGAAGATTGTACTCGGTCCTGCCATATCGAGTCCATGCGACCACACGGGGACGTCGTGCTCGTCTGTATCCGCGGGGTTGATGATAGGGCCGCTGCGCGGGAGTTGCGTGGTTTGATCCTGCGACTACCCGAGGAAGTACTGCCCGACCTCGAGGAGGGAACATTCTTTCTCGAGGATCTCGTGGATTGCCGCGTGATCAGCGTCGAAGGAGAGGACCTGGGCGTCGTAACTGGGCTCTTGGAAGCCGGCCAGAATCAAGTATTGCGGGTTTCTCGGGACGAGAGGGATGACTGGTTGCTCCCGGCGGCCCGGGCGATCATCGTGGAGGTCTGCCTCGATCGAGGTGAGATCCGGGTAGACCCACCGGAGGGCCTGGTGGATCTGTGATGATTATCGATGCTATCAGTCTATTCCCCGAAGCGATCCACTGTCCTCTGGGTGTGGGCGTAGTCGGCAAGGCTCGTGAAGCCGGTTATATTACGCTGCGTGTCCATGACCTGCGGGATTTCGCCGAAGGGCGTCACCGGGTGACGGATGAACCCCCCTTCGGAGGAGGACCCGGTATGGTGATGAAGCCGGAACCATTCTTCCGCGCCGTGGATTACTGTCGCTCGGGGAAAAAGAGCGAGGGGGTATGGCCCAGGGTCATTCTGACGACGCCCCAGGGTCGACGCTTGACCCATCGTCGGTGTGAGGAATTGGCGCGTGAGGAGCACCTCATTCTCCTGTGCCCCCGCTACGAAGGCATCGATGATCGCGTACGTAGGTGGCTGGTGACCGACGAAATATCCATTGGTGACTTCGTGCTGAGCGGTGGGGAGATCCCGGCTACCGCCATCGTGGATGCCGTCGCCCGTCTTGTCCCGGGTGTGCTGGGTGGAGAGGGGGCCGCAGAGTCGGACTCTTTTAGCCAGGGTCTCCTGGAAGGTCCTCACTACACCCGCCCGCGCGATTTTCGGGGCATGCGGGTACCGGACGTACTTCTGTCGGGAAATCATGGGGCCATCGAGGCATGGCGTCGAGCGATGGCGCTGGATGCCACGAGACAGCGAAGGCCCGAACTGTTGTCGCGACATTGCGAAATAGGGCTATCAGAGTCGAGGGTTTGACGAAGCGTTTGGGAGGAGTATCGCCATGGTCGATCACATAAAGAGTATCGAGAGCGAGTTTATTCGAGAGGATATCCCGGAGTTTAGCGTCGGAGATACCGTTGTCGTCAACGTGCGGGTCACCGAGGGTGGCCGGGAGCGTGTACAGGCCTTCGAAGGAGCCGTCATTCGGAGACAGGGTTCCGGCCTGAACGAGAGCTTTACCGTCCGCAAGGTTACGTACGGAGTAGGCGTGGAACGGACATTCCCGGTGCACTCGCCCCAGCTATCGGGTATCAAGGTGATTCGGCGGGGCAAGGGCCGCCGCGCGAAACTCTATTATCTCCGTGGCCGGAGGGGTCGTGCGGCGAGGATCAAGGAGAAGCGGACCCCCCGCAGCTGAGTGCAAGCGCGATGAGCGAGCGGAGTGCACGCCGAAGCCGTGGCCGATCCGTCTTCCGCGAGATACTGGAAGTGGTGGTCATTGCCGTTATCCTCACCCTGGTCATACAGACCTGGGTTTTCGAGACCTTTGTGGTGGAGGGGGATTCCATGCTGGATTCACTCCACCACGGGGACCGGGTACTGGTGAACAAGTTCATCTATCGGTTCAGCGAGCCCGAGCGCGGAGATGTCATCGTGTTTTCGCATCCGGACGATAACGGGCGGGATCTGATCAAACGCGTCATTGGTACGCCGGGGGAGGTGGTCGAGATCCGGGCCGGGGAGCTACACATTAACGGCGAACCGATCAAAGAGCCCCATGTAACCCGGCAGGACCAGGGGGATTTTGCCCCGGTCAAGGTGCCCCCGCGAGCCGTCTTCGTCCTCGGGGACAATCGGCTCAACAGTGACGATAGCCGGTCCTTCGGATTCGTGCCCTACTCCCGGATCCAGGGCAAGACCTGGGTGGTCTTTTGGCCACCCGCTTCGTTCGACGTCGTGGGGGTTGGGCCATGAGTACCGCGCGTTGGCGCTACGTGGATGGTGCCCTTCGTGATGGCAGCCCGTGGACCAACGCTTCCACCCACGATCGGATCGCGTGGCTGCGCGAATCAAGGCGCCTACATGCCATGGCAGAACCCTCCGACTATCGTTGGATCGCCGGACTCGATGAGGTCGGGTACGGTGCCCTGGCCGGTCCGGTGGTGGCGGCCGCCGTCGTGTTGCCGCGGGGTTTCTTCTTGCCCGGGCTGGATGACAGCAAGCGGATATCGCCGGGGAAGCGGGAAGCCATCTTTCCGGTCATCGTGCAAAATGCTCTCGGGATAGGGGTTGCGTATTCCACCCCCGAAGCCATCGATCGCCTTGGCATCCTGGCGGCGGCGGGATCGGCCATGCGCGATGCATTGAACCGCGTCGATCCCGTGCCGGACCTGGTATTGATCGACGGGCGGAACGCCTTGTCCGGCATCGAGATCCCGCAACGGACCGTCGTTCGCGGGGATTCCCGGTACCGGTGTATCGCGGCCGCGTCCATCGTTGCAAAGGTCGTCCGCGATATTCGCATGCAACATCTTGGTGCGTGCTACGGAGAGTATGGCTTCGGATCAAACCGGGGATATGGAACGCGGGCGCACCGTGACGCGATCGTGCGCCACGGGTATTGTAGTGAGCACCGAATCACTTTCGTTTCCTCCGGTGATGAAGGGCAGGTTGGACTGTTCTCCCGCGGTCGTCCCTAGGCGGGGATGGGACCGCGATGGGGGGATGCGATATGCTATCATCGCCGCGGCGAGTCGCGACTCCCTATTTCTTATCCTGTTCCTGCCTCTCTTCCCGGCGCTCTTCTCGCGCCTCGCGTGATCTTTCGGCCCGCATAAAGAATATCCCGGCGATGCCGAGCCAGATACCCAGCAAGAGGGACCATGTCCCCCCGAAACCAAGGTAGCTTGGTATGAGTAAAATGACGATGGCGAAGAATACGAGGATCAGTCCTATCTCGCCCATGTGTTCGCGCAAGGAATTCGCCCCCAAAAACTTCCCGTGTCTGTGTGACGGATAGGGGTTCGCCATTGGTTGCCGGGTACCCTGCACGGATCTGCCCGTCCGGGTGTCGACAGATCGGCGTTTTGACGAGCCCGTTTCGGGGGGATATACTTATTTCGATTTTCGTATGATTCGCTCTACACCCGCCTCGTACCATTGGAGGTCACGATGAAGACGATATGGCGCCTCTTGGGGTATCTGCGCCCCTACCTCGGTTGGCTCATCCTGTCCAACGTAGCCATGTTGGGCCTTGTCGTGATGAGTTTCGCCATACCGTGGCTCACGCGGTATGTCATTGACGTGGCGATCATTGCAGAGCAGTCCGCGCTTTTGCTTCCCTTGTCCCTGGGCGTAATCGGAGCGGGCATCCTTCACGGTGGCATGTTCTTCGTGCGCCGCTATTCCTCCGCGATCATCGGGCAGCGGGTGATTTACGACCTTCGGAACGAGTTGTATCGCCATCTGCACGCCCTGCCCTTCAGCTTCTATGATCGATCGAAGACCGGGGAGATCATGTCCCGGGTCACGCAGGATGTGGAAACCATGCGCCGGTTCTTGGCCTTTGGCCTGGTGAACCTCGTTCGAAGCGTGGTCATGTCAGTGGGCATTCTCTTTTTCCTTTTGTTCATTAACTGGCGCCTCACATTGGTTGTATTGATCACTGTCCCGCCACTCGTAATGACCATTCGTGCGTTTGCCACGCAGGTGCGGCCCATGTACCGTCGCGTGCAGGAAGAGCTCGCCGGCCTTACCGCCGTCCTCCAGGAGAATATCGCGGGCCTGCGGGTCATTCGGTCGTTTGCGCAAGAGGAGCTGGAGGTCGAGAAGTTTGTCGAACAACACCAGCGGTACCTGGCGCACAACCTGCGCACCATTCGTAGATGGTCATTCTTTTTCCCGCTGATGAACATGATCACGGCCATGGGTACGGTCATCATCCTCTGGTACGGGGGCAGCGAAGTAATCAGGGGCAATATGACCCTCGGTTGGCTTGTCGCCTTCAACCAGTACCTTGCCCTGCTGCTGGGTCCCCTGCGGATGTTGGGATGGCTTGTGAACCTGACGGAGCGGGCTTCCGCTTCGGCCACCCGTGTCTTCGAGTTGCTCGATACCCGCTCGGACATCCTCGAGATTTCCAATCCGATCCGAATGCCCACCGCGCGGGGTGATGTGCAGTTTTCGAATGTGCACTTTGCCTATGACAGCGGCGGAGATTCTGTGCTGCGGGGTATCAGCTTTCATGCCCGGCCCGGAGAAACGGTGGCATTGCTCGGGGCCACGGGTTCTGGGAAGAGTACCGTGGTAAACCTCATTCCCCGTTTCTACGACCCGAATCGGGGACGTGTCCTCATCGATGGGAGGGATGTCCGCCGATTCGCCATAGAGGACATCAGGCGCAACGTGGGGATCGTGATGCAGGAGACCTTCCTATTCTCCGCGCCCATCGCGGAAAACATTGCCTATGGACGCCCTGAGGCCACCATGGAGGAAGTCGAAGCCGCCGCGCGGGCAGCACAGATACATGATTTTATCATGGGATTGCCGCAGGGATACGACACCGTCGTCGGCGAGCGGGGGGTTGGCCTGTCCGGGGGACAGAAGCAACGAGTGGCGATTGCGCGTGCCCTGCTTTTGAACCCGCCGATCCTGATCCTCGATGACTCCACGTCCAGTGTCGATGTGGAGACAGAACACCTCATCCAGCGCGCACTCGCCCACGTCATGCGCGGTCGTACCAGTTTCGTGATCGCCCAGCGCCTTAGTTCCGTCCGGGAAGCCGATCAGATCCTCGTATTGGACCAGGGAAGGATCGTACAGCGGGGAACCCATAGGAGTCTGATTCGCCAGGAAGGGATCTATCGCGAGATTCACCTCCTGCAATCGGGCGATGCGTCTTCGATCAGCGAAGAAGTCTATCGGCGCGCTCGTACCAAGGCCCTCGAAGTCGGTGGAAAGGAGGCGCGTTAACGCATGCACCACATGCACGGAGGGCACGACAGCGAACGGAAACCATTCAATGCGCGGATGTTTATGCGCCTGATGCGTTACCTTTCGCCCTATCGATGGTGGTTGGTCGGTTCCCTATCCGCCCTGGTAATCGCCGCCGCCGCCGCGCAGGCTGGGCCCTACCTGTTCGGTATGGCGATCGATCGATTCATCAACCCGGCGGAATCGGCGCAGGTGCTTACCATGCAGGAGCGCCTCAGCGGCCTGGGCTTTTACGCGATCCTGTTCATCGCGTCCCTGGTGATCACTTGGTTGGCCGAATATGGCGAGACCTATTGCATGAGCTGGGCCGCCCAAAACGGGATCTTCGACCTGCGCCAGGGGCTGTTTCGCCATCTACAGCGGTTGGGGTTGAAGTGGTATGATTCGCGGCCGGCGGGCGTGATCATGTCACGGGTTACCAATGATGTACAGACATTGGATGAACTCCTTTCCGCGGGGCTGACGACCGTACTCGGCGACCTTGTCCGGCTCGGGGTGATTGTAGCGGTCATGCTCACGATGAATGCGCGGCTGGCCCTGGCCAGCTTCATTACTGTCCCCCCATTGATGCTCATGGCATTCTATTTTCGCCCCCGTATACTCCAGGCCCACCGGGAAGTGCGGACGCGCGTTGCCGAGATTAATGCAAACCTGCAGGAGAGCATTTCCGGTGTCCGGGTGACGAAATCCTTCGCACGGGAAGAGGAAAACTTCGCCGCCTTCGACCTTCGCAATCGGGGCAACTTTGATGCGACCGTCGCGGCGGAGTTCCTCATGTCCATTTTCCAGCCAGGCGTAATGTTCATCGGTGCCCTCGGTACGGCGGTGGTGCTGTGGTTCGGGGGTAGCATGATCCTGCGGGAATCGATATTTGGTATGCAGGTGGGAACCCTGGGTCCTGGGACCCTCGCGGCCTTCCTCGTCTACGTGCAAAGATTCAACCACCCGCTGCAAAACCTCAGCAACTTTTATACGCAAATGCAGTCTGCGATGGCGGCATCGGAAAAGATCTTTGCGGTCATGGATACCGAGCCCGAGGTGCAAGATGCCCCCGGTGCCATCACGCTCCCGGCTATCCGTGGTGCGGTGGAGTTTCGGGAAGTCGACTTTGCCTATGATGGGGAACACCTCGTCCTAGAACAGGCGAACTTGTCAGTCGCCTCGGGACAGACCGTTGCACTCGTGGGACACACCGGGGCCGGCAAGAGCACCATGATCAACCTGTTGTGTCGGTTTTACGATCCGGTGGCCGGGCAGGTCCTGGTGGATGGCCATGATCTTCGCGAAGTGACGACTTACTCCCTGCGCGCGCAGCTTGGGATCGTTTTGCAGGATACGTTCCTGTTTTCGGGATCCGTCCGGGAGAATATCGCATACGGGCGACCGGAGGCCACGGAGGCCGAGATCGTTGAGGCGGCCGAGAACGTGAATGCACATGCCTTCATCGAACGTTTGCCCGAGGGATACGATACCCCGGTGGGCGAACGCGGTGGAAACCTGTCCGTCGGGGAGCGACAGCTCATCTCGTTTGCCCGGGCGCTGCTGCGTGATCCGGGTATTTTGATCCTGGACGAGGCTACTTCTAGCGTAGATGCGTACACGGAGATCCTGATCCAGCGCGCCCTCGACGTGCTTCTTCACGACCGAACCGCCTTCATCATCGCCCATCGCCTTTCCACCATCCGCAACGCGGACTTGATCGTAGTGGTAAAGGATGGCAGAATCGTGCAGCGTGGTACCCACGATGAGCTGATTGCTTCCGGTGGGCATTACGCGGAGCTCTACGGCGCGCAATTCGATGCGGAGAGTGGTCCTCGAGGATGATGCGCCTTCATGTTATAATGGTGATCGTTTTCCCGATGTAAGTACCCGCGGTCTCCCTCGGCATGGAGGCCCTGCATCGAAGCATATCGATCATCACCGTGATCGCTTTTTGGGAGTTGAGATCGTTTTGGCCAAGAAACTTGTAGTCGTCGAATCTCCGGCGAAAGCACGCACACTCGAACAGTACCTAGGGCGCGGGTACAAGGTAGCCGCATCGATGGGACACGTCCGGGACTTACCCAAGAGCAAGCTGGGCGTGGATATCGAAAACGGCTTCTCGCCCCGGTACATCACCATTCGTGGCAAGGGCAAGGTCCTGGATAAGCTTCGCAAGGCCGCCAAGGCGTCCGATGAAGTGTTGCTTGCCACGGACCCCGATCGTGAAGGGGAGGCCATTGCCTGGCACCTCCTTGAGGCCCTGAAGATCGATGACGCCAAACCGATTCGGGTCGCGTTTAATGAAATCACCAGGGACGCGGTTCGAAACGCCATCGACAACCCCCGAACCGTCAACCAGGCTTTGGTCGACGCGCAGCAGGCGCGTCGCGTCCTGGATCGCCTGGTGGGTTACAAGCTGAGTCCGCTGCTTTGGCGAAAAGTCCGTCCCGGGCTGTCAGCCGGAAGGGTTCAATCTGGGGCAGTGCGAATGATCGTCGATCGCGAGCGGGAGCGGGAAGCCTTCGTGCCGGAAGAATACTGGACGGTTGAGGCGGAGTTTTCCGCGCAAGGCGATGCGTTGCGTGCGAAACTGCACCTCGTGGATGACGCGGAACCCGACCTTTCAAGTGGCGAGGCAGTCGAGGCCCTTCTCGACCGGATGCCCGAAGATGGCTACCAGGTTGCAGCCATCGATCGCGAAGAGTCCAAGCGATACCCGCAGGCCCCGTTCAATACGAGCAGCCTGCAACAGGAGGCGTCGCGAAGGCTGCGGATGAAGGCGACCCGAACCATGCGGGTGGCTCAGCAACTTTATGAGGGTCTTCCGGTGGGGGAGAAGGGTGAATCCACTGGATTGATTACCTACATGCGTACCGACGCGACCAGGGTCTCGCAGGGGGCCGTCGACCGCGCAGCAGCATACGTGGTGGAGCGTTTCGGAAAGCGATACTCCGAACCCCGGGTACAGCGAGGACGCAAAAAGCGCGGTGCCCAGGATGCCCATGAAGCCGTCCGTCCGACGAATGTCGAGTTGACGCCAGGGGAAGTCAAACCCTATCTCAACCGGTCGCAATATCGCTTATACAAGCTTATATGGGAGCGTTTCGTCGCCAGCCAGATGACCCCGGCTGTGTTCGACGAGACCCAGGTGTACGTCGAATCCTCGGGCTTCTGCTTCCTTGCCAGCGGTAAGGTCATGAAGTTTGCAGGTTTTCGGGCACTTTTCCCCAATCATGAGGAAGAAGATGCCCTGCCCGACCTGGCCGTCGGTGATGCCCTCGACCTGGGCGAGATCTTACCGGCACAACATTTCACCAAGCCCCCGGCGAGGTATACCGAAGCCAGCCTGGTCCGCGCCCTGGAGGAGGAAGGCATCGGGCGCCCCAGCACCTATGCACCCATTATTGATACCATCCAGCGGCGGGGATATGTGGCCATCGAGGATGACCAGTTCCTCCCGACGGAATTGGGTTTGTTGGTCAACGATTTGCTCGAAGAGTACTTCGCGGACGTGGTGGACTTGAGCTTCACCGCGCAGGTTGAAGAACGCCTCGACGAAATCGAAGAGGGTGAACTCGATTGGTCCGAGGTCGTTCGGGAATTCTGGAAGCCCTTCGCAGAAGACCTCGAAAAGGCCGAGGAAGAGGTCGATCGCGTAGAAATACCCGAGCAGGAGACGGATATTGACTGCGAGAAGTGTGGACGCACGATGGTCATAAAATATGGCCGTTTTGGCAAGTTCATTGCCTGTCCAGGGTATCCGGACTGCAAGAACTCGATGCCATATTTCGAGCGTACGGACGCCACGTGTCCGCAGTGCGATGGTGAGATCATCAAAAAGATCAGCAAGAAGGGGCGACCCTTCTGGGGCTGCAATCAGTATCCGGATTGTGATTTCGTCGTGTTCGATGAACCCAGCGATCAGCACTGCCCGGATTGCGGAGCCTTCATGGTGAAAAAGCGCACCAAGCGTAAGGGTACCTTCCTGCGCTGTGCCGTGAAGGACTGCGGCCGCGAAGTGACGGCAGCCGACGAGGCTGATCTGCGCTAACTGATTTGAGGGGGGAAGCGGCGTGACCACTACCGGACATGGGCTGGACTCGCTGCTGCAGGGATTCTCGGAATACCTCCAATGGGAGCGGGGATACTCCGCGCACACCATTCGGGCCTACACCAGCGATGTGGATCGCCTGCTTCGATTCTTTTCCGCGGGCTGGCGTGCCCTGACCCGCGATGATCTTGCCTCCCTCGATTCCCGGGATTTCCGCTCCTACCTCTCACACCTTTTGGCCAGCGGATACGGGCGTAGAACCATTGCCCGCAGGCTCGCTTCCGCGGGGACGTTTTGGCGATATCTCGAACGCACCGATCTGGTTCCCGATAACCCGGTCGCGTACCTTTCGACCCCGCGCCAGCCAACGAGGCTGCCCCGGTTTTTCTACCGGGACCAGGTGGAGCAGCTGCTCGCCGCCCCGGACCCGGATAAACCGGAAGGGTTACGCGATCGTGCGATGCTCGAGGTGCTATACGCGACGGGCCTAAGGGTTGGGGAACTCGTCCGGCTCAACCACGGCGATGTACGCGAAGGCGATGATCTCCTACGTGTAACCGGCAAGGGAAACAAGGAGCGCATGGTACCCGTTGGGCGGTATGCCCGCCGGGCTTTGCGCGCGTACCTCGACGCAGGATGGCCGGTGCTCGCAGGCCGGGCGACGGATGGGGGCACACGCGATGCGCTATTTCTCAATCATCGCGGGGGCCGACTCACCGATCGCGGGGTCCGCTACACGGTCCAAAAACATATCCAAAAGGCGACAATTGACGGCAGTCCACACACGTTGCGCCACTCCTTCGCCACCCATCTCCTCGATGGTGGAGCGGATCTGAGGAGCGTGCAAATGCTTTTGGGCCATGCCAAGCTGTCGACCACCGGCGTTTACACCCACGTGAGCCAGGGTCGCTTGAAGCGGGTTTACCAGGATGCGCATCCCCGGGCTCGCTCGCGCCCAAGAGGAGGAGAGACTACGTGATGCACGGAACGACCATTGTCGCGGTGCGGGATGATCGCGAGGTGGCACTGGCCGGGGACGGCCAGGTCACTCTGGCGGGCGATGTGATAATGAAACACAACGCACGAAAGGTGCGGCGCCTTTACCATGACGCCGTCCTGGCGGGTTTTGCCGGGTCGGTGGCGGACGCCGTGACGTTATTCGAGAAGTTCGAAGGGAAAGTGCAGGAGTATAGGGGAAATCTTCCCCGTGCCTCGGTAGAGCTCGCCAAGGAGTGGCGGACGGATCGGGTCCTGCGGCGCCTCGAGGCCCTGTTGATCGTTGCCGACAGCACCGACCTATTGGTGGTCTCGGGAGCCGGCGAAGTGATCGAGCCAGAAGAAGGGATCGCCGCCGTCGGCTCTGGAGGGGGCTACGCCCTCTCCGCCGCCCGTGTTCTTCGTCGACACTCCTCGCTTTCGCCGGCCGATGTCGCGAGGGAGGCCCTGTTGGCCGCGTCCGAGATCTGTGTATACACAAACGATGATATCTCCCTGGAGGTACTCCAGATCGGCGAAAACGAATGAGCCATGTCCGCGCTGACGGAAGGGATGTACGTGATGAGTGACCTCACCCCGAAAAAGATCGTAGAAGCACTGGATAGATATATCGTGGGGCAGGATGATGCGAAGCGCGCGGTGGCGGTTGCCCTGCGGAATCGCTATCGCAGGAGCCATCTAGAGGGCGAGATGCGTGATGAGGTATTGCCCAAGAACATCCTCATGATTGGACCCACAGGTGTTGGAAAGACGGAAATTGCGCGTCGGTTGGCCCGGCTGGTCTCGGCCCCATTTTTGAAGGTCGAAGCGACCAAGTTCACTGAAGTGGGGTATGTGGGACGTGATGTCGAGTCCATTATCCGCGACCTGGTCGATACTGCGGTACGCATGGTGCAGGCCGAAGAGATGGACCGGGTTTGGAAAGAAGCCGAGCGGCAGGCGCGCCGCCGCCTGATCGATGTGTTGGTACCCGCCCCCAAGCGAAAGGGCGCCTCGCAGAACCCGTTTGAAGCGCTCTTCGCGGAGACTTCCGAGACCGGAGACTACGCCGAAGAAGATGAACCGGACTGGGAGTCCCATCGACAGCAAAGAAGGCGCATGATGGATGCTCTGGATGCCGGAGACCTCGAGGAGGAGACCATCGAGATCGAGGTGGAGGATCAGCTGCCGTCCATGGTAGAAGTCTTCAGCGGGAGCGGTGTCGAGGAGCTTGGTTTCAACCTCCAGAACCTCATGGGGAATTTGATGCCCAGCAAGAAGAAGAAGCGAAGGCTCACCGTCGCCGAGGCCCGGCAGATCTTGCAGGCGGAGGAAGCGCACAAGCTGGTCGATACCGATGCCGTCACGCGCGAGGCGGTTCGCCGCTCGGAACAGCATGGCATCGTATTCCTCGATGAGCTCGACAAGATTGCGGGCGAAGACCAGCGGGCCGGTGGTCCCGACGTGTCCCGCGAGGGCGTACAGCGCGATATCCTGCCCATCGTAGAGGGAACGACCGTTATGACGAAGTATGGACCGGTCGGTACGGACCACGTGCTGTTTATAGCCGCCGGAGCTTTTCATACCACCAAGCCTGCCGATCTCATCCCGGAACTGCAGGGCCGCCTCCCCATACGCGTCGAGCTGGATGCACTGGGAGAGGCCGATCTACGGAGGATTCTCGTTGAGCCGCGCAACTCGCTGACGCGGCAATACACGGAACTCTTGGCGGTGGATGGCGTAACCCTCGAGTTCGAGGAATCCGGCCTGGATGCCATCGCCCGCATCGCGGAGGAAGTCAATGACGCGACCGAAAACATCGGTGCCCGGCGATTGCACACCATCATGGAGAAACTCCTCCAGGAGATCAGCTATCACGCTCCGGACGATGCACCACCACGGGTGACCATAGACGGGCAGTACGTGAATACCACGCTCCAAGACGTGGCTTCCGACCGTGATCTAAGCCGCTACATCCTCTGAACCCCGCGAACTGATCTTTATACGAGGGACGCGTGGGGCCGCAGGCAGTGCGGCCCCAACACCCTTGCGGGGGCGGTTATGCCAATAAATGGAATTTGGGAAATTTTCAAATCCAGGAAGGAACTGCCGGGTACTTGTAGAAAATAGGAGACGGGACAGCGTGAATCCCGAGCGTGTCTACACGTGTCTCGGCCAAAAGATTCCCCGGAAACTGCGGGGAAACCTATCATCAGAAGATGTGTCGCGGACTGGTTCCGATAAGGGCAAATCCAGCGTAAGTTGGAGGCGCAAAGCACACGGGTCTTCATCCCCAAGGGGTATCGAAGACGGCCGGGCTGCCGAAGAGTCGGTCTTTTGCATACCAAAAGACTTTCACTCTTTCCTACCCTAAAGACGCTCAGATGCCCATTCGTTGCCCGTTACCCCGCGGCCACAGGGGAGGGCGAAGCGTGGCTTCCTTCGACATCGATCCCACCGCAAGACTCGCGGAGAACAGTCTCCACGGGTTGTGGGCAAAACAGAACCTCATTACCGATAACATCGCCAACGTCAGTACGCCCGGATACAAGGCGCAACGTTTATCCTTCGATGCTTATCTCGACCAGGCCATGGGCGCCGGGCAGGCTCGCCCGCTGGACTTCGTCCGGCGAGATGGCCATGCCTCCATGCGTGCCGATGGGAACAATGTTGACCTCGAGGGCGAACTGGTGGCCCTCGCAGAGAACTCGCTCCGGTATCGGTCGGTCATGGGCCAACTGCAACGGAAGATCGATACCCTGACAGCCGTGGTAAGGGAATGAGGTGACCACATGCTTGGTTCGCTCGATATTTCGGGTTCTGCCCTGACAACAGAACGGTTTCGCATGGATGTCATCGCGGGCAACATCAGTAATGCGGAAAGCACCCGGACCTCCGAGGGGGGACCGTATCAGCGCCGTAGCGTCACCGTTTCGCCGGGAACGGAACCGGGGTTCTTTTCCATGATGGACCGCCACCTTGCCGGGCTGCCACTCTCTTTCCGTCCCGGGAATCGCACCGCTGGAGTCAACGGTGTCTCGGCTTCGGCCATACACCGGGATCCCACTCCTCCGGAACTGGAGTACGATCCTTCTCACCCGGATGCAAACGAGGAGGGCTACGTGGCCTACCCAAACGTGGATATTGTCCGCGAGATGACGGATTTGATGGCAGTCAATCGCAGTTACCAGGCGAGTGCTTCGGTTTTCGATGCCAACAAGAACATGATCATGGACTCGATCCGGCTCGGCCGTTAGGAGGTACCCATGTCGATGAATGGTATTTCGCCCGATCATTACAGCGATGCGCAGCGCCTGCCCGGAATTGATCCACCGCGGCCTCCAACACCTCCGCCGACCGGGGGTCACCCAGGTATTTCGGCGGGTCAACCGCGCTTTTCCGATACCTTCATGTCGGCGGTGCAGCGCCTAAATGACATGGAGGTGGAGGCGGATACGCGGACCCGGGCGCTCGCAACAGGGGAGAGCGATGACGTCCTCGGTGCTGCGTTGTCGTCCGAAAAAGCCAACCTCGCGATGAACACCGCCCTTCGCATTCGAAGCGATGTCCTGGACGCCTACGAGCAAATCATGCGCATGCCGCTATAGTCCTGAACGGGGGTATTGAGTCTTGTCCGCCTTGCAGTCAACCATGGAAAGCCTGAAGAGTCGCTGGGCCCAAGCCCAAAGCTGGGAACGGGGTCTTGCAATGGGCCTGCTGTGTTGTGCTGCGGCGGCCCTCATCGCCTGGCAGCTTTTGCCGGGTGTGATCGCTGACGATAAAGTACCGCTTTTCACCGACCTCACGGCCCAGGATGCCGGTGATGTGAAGGCGCATCTCGACGAACGACGCATCCCGTATCGCGTCGGGCGCGAGAATACCATTTACGTACCCGCGGACGATGTCTATGCGCTGCGCCTCGATCTCGCATCCGAGGGCATTCCCAGCGGCGGGGTGGTGGGGTTTGAGATCATGGACTCCATCCCCATGGGGGCCACCGATTTCGACCGCCATGTCAGTTACATCCGGGGGCTGCAGGGTGAAATGGCGCGGACGATCGAGGGTTTTACCGAGGTTCGCCGGGCGCGGGTTCACATCGTGCTCCCCAAAGAGAGTGTGTTTATTTCGCAAAGCGCCCCCGCCACCGCGGCCATCGTGCTAGAGCTGGAACCGATGGCCAATCTGGGTGAAGAGGGCATTCGCGCGGTCATGAATCTCGTGGCTTCAGGTGTCGAGGGCATGGAAGCCGACAACGTCACCGTGGTGGATACGGCGGGACAGGTACTCTCCGAGAGAGCGAAAGCTCCGGATGGACTCACCGGAGAAGCGAAGAACAACCTCGCGCTGCAGATGGAGGTCGAAGATGGCTTGCGACATCGGCTATCCGGGTTGCTCGAGCAGGTCTTGGGCCCCGGGAACGCCGTGGTCCAGGTCACCGCCGATTTGAATTTCGATAGCCGTGAGATCCACCAGGAAATCTTCGAGCCGTTCGACGGCGACCGTGGCTTGGTGACGAGCCTTCAGCGCGTCGAAGAGCACTTCACCGGGACGTCCGGGTTGCCAGAGGAGGCCGCTGGCGCAGACAGCAACGTGCCTTCGTACCCGGCCTACGGCGCTTCGGGGGATTCGGAGTACCAGCGCACCGAGACGACGGAGAACTCCGTGGTGAACCGTATCACGGAAATGCATACGGTGGCCCCGGGCACGGTGCAGAGGCTATCGGTAGCGGTCGTGGTCAATGATGATCTCACCGTCGGGGAAGAGGACATGCTCCAGACCGTGGTGGCTTCTGCCCTGGGTTCTGACGCCGATCGGCGTGATCAGATCACGGTTACTGGCGTACCGTTTGACACGAGTTTGGCGGATCGCATGGAAGAGGCGATGGAAGCCGAGGCTCCCACTGTCACGCCCGCCCCGGCGGATATTCCGCTCCCTTACTACCTGGCGGCCGGAGCGCTCCTCGCGTTGCTACTGGGTCTCGGGTTGGGCAGTATTATCCGCCGCCGCCGCAGAGAAGACGAGTACATCCTGCAAAACACCGATCTCGACAACACCTGGGACATCGCGGATCCACCCCGGCGCATTCAGGTGGACGATCGGCGCGAGGAGTTGCTGGACGCCGTGGGCAACGGGGGCCGCGGCCTCCAGGGTACGGCCAAACAAATGGCTGACGAGAATCCCGGGCGCGTGGCGGAATTGGTAAGAACCTGGCTGTCGGAGGACACCGGTAAACGCTGAGGGAACGGGAAGGGAGGCACGTGAAGGTCATGACAGAGGGTGTAGCGATGCTCACAAAGGACAGTCGCTCCCTTACATTGGAAGAACTGACCGGCCGGCAGAAGACGGCTGTTCTGCTGATTTCACTCGGGACGGATACGGCGGCGAAGGTGTTAAAGCACTTCGGTGAAGAAGAAATGGAGAGCATTACATACGATATCGCTAGCATCGAACACGTGCCCGCCGACGTACGGGATGCTGTGCTTGAGGAATTCGCGAGCATTGCCACTGCGCAACAGTACGTTTCGCAAGGGGGAACGGAGTACGCCCGGGGAATCCTCGAAGAGGCGGTGGGAAGTCAGCGTGCAGTGGATATCATGTCGCGACTGACGTCTTCGCTGCAAACCCGCCCTTTCGAGCTGCTTCGCAAGATGGACCCGGAGCAGCTGCTCAACTTCTTGCAGGGTGAGCACCCGCAAACCATTGCCCTGATCATTTCATACCTTGCGCCGGAGCAGGCCGCGGAGATCCTTCGGGCACTGCCCGAAAAGATCCAGTCCGATGTCGCACGTAGATTGGCCATGATGGACCGGACCTCCCCGGGCATCCTCGAGGAGATGGAACGGTTGCTCGAGAATAAATTCTCCTCCCTGATGTTCCAGGACTTCACGAAGACCGGGGGAGTGGAATCCCTCGTCGACATCCTCAATCGTTCCGACCGTTCCACCGAGAAGTCCATCCTCGGCAGCATGGACCAGTATGATCCCCAGCTCGCCGAGGAGATCCGCAAACGGATGTTCACCTTTGATGACATTGCCCTGCTGGATGATCGCTCGATTCAACGCGTCCTGCGCGAGGTCGATCTACAGGAAGACCTTCCGATGGCCCTCAAGGCCAGTAGTGGCGAGGTTCGTGACAAGATCCTCTCAAACCTATCCTCTCGCGCCGCGGAGACGGTCGAGGAAGATATGGAATTCCTCGGTCCCGTTCGCCTGGCGTCTGTCGAAGAGGCACAGCAGCGGATCGTTGCAGTCGTGCGAAACCTCGACGAACAGGGAGAAATCTTCATCATGAGGGGTGGGGAGGAAAATATTGTCACCTGATTCTCGCGTGATCAAGGGACACCTCGCCCGGATGGCGGCTCTTCGCGAACTGCCCCGCGCCGAACGCGTCCCGCATCCTCCCGATACGACTTCGCCAGAGGATGCTTCCGACGATGGCGCCCAGGGGGATGCCGAGCACGCTTTGATGACGCGGGTGCGAAAAGAGGCCGCGAGAACCCTGGTAGATGCCCGCAGGCGGCGTGATCGCTTACATGCGCAGGCGCGAGAAGATGGTATGCGTATTGGCTATCACGAGGGACTCCAACGCGCCGAGGAAATGCTCGAGGACATCCGCGCGTGGTGGGATGAGATGCGCGCCAAGGAAGACGAGTACGCGCAGGTGCTGGAGGCGGAGATCGCCGACCTGGTGGGGGAAATCGTCGGGCGCGTCTTGCGCGATGAGTTGGCCACCCGCAAAGAGGTCGTCCTACAGCTAGTCAGCGAGAGCCTGCGTCAATTCACGGAAGTATCCGATGTAACGCTCGCCGTATCCCGGGAACAGCTACCGGAGGTCCTGGAGTTCCGTGATCTTTTCGAGGAACAGCTGCCGCCGCGGACGCATCTATTGATGACTTCGCGTCCCGAACTCTCCCGGGGAGAATTCCACATCCGCGGAGACGAGGGCATCATCGTCGGGAGCGTGGACGATATCGTAGCGGCCCTGCGCCGCCGGATCGAAGACGGAGAGAGGGGAGAGTCGTAATTTGAGCGCACGTGCCGAACTGCAACGGGTACGCCGGATTAGCCGGGCCTGGAATCCGCTGGAAAAGTACGCGTACATAAAGCGGGTCGTCGGCATGACGTTGCATGCGCGCGGCCCCTCTGCCCGCGTGGGCCAGCTCTGTCGCCTGCTACCCGAGGAGCCCGGCAGTGCAGTGGTCATGGCGGAGGTCGTTGGTTTCGCGGATAATACCATGCTCCTGCTACCGCTGTCGGAACTGCACGGGGTGCGCGCGGGGATGCGCGTGCAGATCACGCCGGGAACGTTTCGGGTACCCGTGGGAGAGGACCTACGCGGTCGCATTCTCGACGGACTCGGGCGTCCCATCGACGGCGGCGCCCCCATTGACTCGCGTTATCGCCGAAGCATCTACGGTGCGCCGCCTCATCCGCTCACGCGGATGCGCGTGGTAGAACCCCTGGAGCTCGGCATCCGCTGCATCGATGGACTACTGACCTGTGGCAGGGGACAGCGCGTCGGGGTGTTCGCCGGCAGCGGTGTCGGTAAGAGTACCCTTCTCGGCATGATTGCCCGAAGCAGTCGTGCGGACGTGAACGTCATCGGCTTGATCGGGGAACGTGGTCGCGAGGTGCGTGATTTTATCGAGGATCAGCTCGGGGAAGAGGGGCTCGAGAAATCCGTCGTCGTCGTCGCGACGTCGGATCAACCGCCACTGCTTCGCATCAAGGCTGCCCAGGTCGCGACGACCCTGGCCGAGTATTTCCGCGACGAGGGGGCTGACGTCCTGTTGATGATGGACTCGGTCACGCGATTCGCCATGGCGCAGCGGGAGGTCGGGCTGGCGGCCGGTGAGCCCCCCACGACCCGGGGTTATCCGCCATCGGTATTCTCGAACCTTTCCCAGCTGCTCGAACGCGCGGGGAACTCCGCCCAGGGGACCATGACGGCCTTCTACTCCGTCCTCGTCGAGGGTGATGACATGGATGAACCCATTACCGATGCCGTCCGCAGCATTCTCGATGGACATATCCAGCTGTCTCGAGCGCTGGCGGACGAGAACCAGTATCCTGCCGTAGACGTGTTGCGCAGCGTCAGTCGCCTGATGGTCGATGTGACCGATGAAGAGCACCAGCATGCCGTGTCTTCACTGAAGACGATATTGGCCGCATACGAGGACGCGCGCGATCTCATCAGCATAGGAGCCTACCAGAGGGGTGCAGATCCCAGGGTGGATCTTGCACTGGACTGCTTAGGAGATATTCGAGATTTCCTTGGGCAATCGGCCGACGAGCGATCGAGCTTTTCAGAAACGCGCAATAGGCTGTTGTCCCTGGTACCGGGAGGGGAGGCGATCTAGCTTGGGCTACCGGGGAGGCTTTCGGCTGGAACGCATTTATCATCTGCGAACCAAACTGACAGACGTGGAGGAAGTCAAGACGCGCAAGGCGCAGGGCGAGCGAGACGAGGCCCGCGGTGCATTGGACAGTACGCGATGGCGCCTGCAAAACAATCTGGAGTACACCATTCGTCGGACGCAGGCCGGATGCTCGGCCCTGGATCTTCGAAACCAGTATCAGCATCGGGTGCGACTCGAACGTGAACGAGCGGATCGGGAGGAGGAATATCGGACGAAGGAAGCGCTGGCGCGGATGTGCCGTGAGGAGCTTCTGCGCGTCAAACGAGAAGAACAGGTGTTGGAGAAGCTCCGGGAACGACACTTCGTGGCTGAAACCAGGCAAGAGAAGATTCGCGAGCAGAAGCAAATCGATGAGACGGCGGGTTATCAGCATACATCGAAGGGAGGTGATGGATTTGATAATTGAATCGCTACAGACCGTTCTCGGGATCGATTCATCCCTGTGTAAGGAAGACGATTCGTCAGCGGACGCAGACGGCATCGCGTGGTTGAGTGCCCTGCTATCCGCTCTAGATGAATCCGGTGGGGCAGGGTGCGAGGAAGAGGCCGAGGGCGACGTGCAGACGGGAAGTGGGATGGTGCTGCCGGATCTTCCGGGCGCAGGGGAAGAAGTAATCGTGCTGTTGGACCTCATGCGTTCCGCAAAAGCGGCGGGGGCAACCGGCGACTCTTCGAACTCGGATCATCCCGAGGATCAAGTGCTGGTGAAGCCCATCCCGGAACACGACATCCGTAGAGCATCTTCACCCCCTATGAGGGACGGGGATGCGTGGAACCGGCTGGCGTTCCTCGTCAAGGAGCAGCTTGCGGACCTCGCGACCAAACCTGAGGAAGGATATCAGACTGGGTCCAAGGGCTCTGAGGAGATACCCACCGATGCCTCACACGGAAAGCGGGGTTCGGAGGTAGAGACCCTCTCCATCCACCCCCAAGAAGGAGAAGTCATCGGCGAAAAACGAGAGCTGGTTCGCCGAACGCACAGGGTGCGTGCCGAGGACGCCGCCGACGCTTCCCGGGCACCACTCCCACATGACGAGGATCGCCCCCTCGAATCCCGGGATCGGGACGCGATGTATCGCCTGCGTTCATCGACGAGTGATGCCGAAGGCAGCGAGAAAGCGTCCCACGTGGCCAAGGATGCTTCCGAAGGGCGCATTGTGACGACGGAAAATGCCCGGGAAGGGCGTGAATTCGCGAGGACCGGTGAAGACACCGAGGTCGCGAAGCAGCGAACAGGCGCGCGCCGATCGGCATCCCTCGGCGACGAGCCGGATGTCTTGGTTTCCCCGAGAGATCCCGCTCGCGCGGCGGGTCAAGCCGTTCGCCCGGGCGATGAAGCCACTCCCGTGCGTGGGGAGACTGCGCGCATCCAGGAGCTGGCCCTCAACCATGCACAGAGAACGAGCCGTTCCGCGGTGACACTGCGCGTATCGACGGAAGAGAATACGCCACTGATGATTCGTCTCCGTGCGGATGGAGAGCACCTTTCCGGACAAATGCAGACGATGGATCCGGTGTTGCTGCGGAACATGAGCGGTGGCGCGCAGGACCTGCAGCGGTCGCTAGAGGATCTCGGGTTCAATCGCGTGGACCTCGGGTTCGGAGACGAATCCCCGGACCCGCACCCGGGATCGCAGAACGAAGGCCGACCAGGATACGGGTACCGCGGGAAGGCGGACTCCGCGCACACCCCGACCAAAAATGTCGATGTCGACGAGGCTGCGGCACGCGGGTTGCACCCGGGTAGCCGTGGACTCGATCTTTTGATCTGACTGGGAGCGTGGAGAACGTGCAGATCAATCCAAATAGCAACGCGATGCAAACCACGGGGACGCAGGGAGAGGATGCCTCCAATCGGCTCAAAGAGCCGGACGCCCTGGGCCAGGATGCCTTTCTCAAGCTCCTGGTGGCACAAATCCAGAACCAGGATCCCATGAACCCCATGGACGACCGTGACTTTATCGCCCAGCTGGCGCAGTTCTCGAACCTTACGCAGACACAGAACCTGGTGAAAAACCAGATGACGATGCTCGGCGCCTCGATGCTTGGGGAAACCCACGGATTCGAAATCGAGGGTGGAGAGTACATCGAGGGGACCGTGATTTCCGCCCGTTGGCAAGATGACGATGTATTACTCACCACCCGCGAGGGAGACGAGTTCTACCTTGGAAAGGTCTCGGCATTTACGCAGATCGAGGGTGACAGTGATGAGTCCGAATAGACCGATCGATCCCTCGTCACTGCGTATTCAGCACCCGGAGTCCCGCGTTCC
>PUNF01000082.1 GCA_003552525.1 Clostridia bacterium
CGACGTGATTTTCGTTACGTGATCTTGGCCATTTTTGCACACGCCGGGGTAAACCTGGGCGCTGCCGGATTGGCGTCACTGGACATTAGCCTTTGGTACTCGGAGCTATTCCTCGGAGTTGCTGCTATTATCGCGATCTGGTATATCTTCCGCGTGGAACCCGCGCTTCGCGCGGACAGCGAAGAAATCTTCTACCCCGATGCTGAACGATGATATCGGGTGGCCCGAGAAACCCGGCTAAGGCGCGTCTTCTTCTCGCCTAGACTCTTCGGCGTCGCTACGGCGACGCGCGGCACGGCCCACGGCACGAATCTCATCCGACTCGGTGTGAATACCCCCGATCCATCCATATGGGTTATGGTAGTAGCTTCGTGCAAAGGTTTCGAGGGAGGCGCGCTCCTTGCGTGCCTTCTCCTCTTCCTCGGGTCGAAGAAGACTGGCGTCGGCACTCATGGGATCCCGCGCACGCACCAGGGCCTCTTCATCAACCAGCAATCTTCGTAGGAAACGCCATATCGATGCGAACACAGTGGCCCCCTTTCACCCCAGGCGAGCCGGGGCACCTAGCTGGCATTTCGCCGGAAATGGCCCGTTCCCCAGGCGCGAATCAAGATACCGTGGAGAATGAAGAATCCCGCCAGGACCATGAAAGCAACCTGCATGGAATACGCGTCGTACAAGAATCCCACCATGGGGCCGGATACCACCCCGCCGAGAGCCATCATGCCGAAGACCAGGCCAAACACGGCCCCTGACTTACCGGGTGGCGCCACCTGGCTCGTCATCGCGTTGAGGACCGGTCTTGCCAGCGAGTGGAAGAATCCCGTGGCAACCACCAGGGCGACGAGAAGCACCGAACCCATCGGTAGATTGATGATGAGCATCAGCAGTGCCGTGGTCGCCAACGTGGCGCCAAATATTATGCTCGGTCGATCAAAACGATCCGCGAGACTTCCCCCGGTGAAGGATCCACCCACACCGGAAACCATCATGATCGAAGAGAAGCCCGCCGCAACAGTCGCGGTTACACCACGTGTCGTCTCGAAGAAGGTCGGTAGCCACGCCATTATCCCGGTACCGAAGATCCCCGCGAGTAACGCCGCACCCGCAACGATGTACGCGGGAATCCAATCCTTCAGCGTGACAGGAGGTGCCGCTTCTTCCTCTTCGACTTCTTCGCCGTTTTCCCGACTTTCCCTCATCCGCCGTGCACGAATCTCGCCGACGATGCGCCAAAGATCCGGATAATAGATGGCGAACAGGGCGACCATTGCCATGCCGCAGGCGACCAGGGTTAGCAAGGCGTTGCGCCAGCCCAGGGCCGCTGCGAGCAACGCCGATATGGAATAGCCTGCCGCGGTGCCGAGGTTCCCACCGATGTTGTGCATGGCCATCCCCATGCCCACGCCACGCCCTTCCATCGCTCGCCCCACGTCGGCAAAGCTTGCAGGGTGAAAGGTTGCATTCCCCATCCCATACACGAACTGCGCGATGATGAAGGCCGGCATCGCACCTGCGCGGGACAGGAGAAACAGACCCGACAGGGTCAAACAATACCCGATGACCAAGACGCGCTTGGGACCAAACCGGTCGGTCAAGATCCCGGCCGGGTATTGGAACAGGCTCGAAGAAATGTTGGCCGCCGCTACGATAAACCCGAGTTCGACACCACTGAGTCCAAGATCTTGGCGAATGAAGATCAGGAGGGGCGGCAACGAAGTCGATACAATGTGCTGTAGGGCATGTGCTGCCACCAGCAGGTTCCTCGCCCGCAAGGCCATCGCACGCGGGATCAGGGGTAGACTCTCTTGGGCGGATGTAGCCGTGGACTGCATATGCGAATCGCTCCCGTACAATTGCAAGTAGTTCTCAGTATAGCAAATGGATTCGATTCTTCCCAATTGCCTTCCCCTGGCACCCGGATGTCAATCCTCACCTTAAGGTTTTGGTTGCAGCGCAAACCGGCAGGGCTATGCGCATTAATGGTGAATGGTCATCAATGAGACCCGAAATTGAGGAAACCGGGAGGTGCACACATTGAAAAAACAGATCCATTCCGAGCATGCGCCCCCTCCCGGGGGCTATTATTCCCAGGGGATTCATGCCGGCCCATTCATCTTCGTGTCCGGCCAGCTTCCCTTTGCTGCCGGAGGACAGATCGAAGCCGAGACGGCGGCAGGTCAGACCCGCCAGGCGCTGGCGAACGTGGAAATGATACTGGCAGAAGCGCAGGCTTCGATGGATAACCTGGTGTCAGTTACCATATACGTATCCGATATCGACTTGTGGCCAAAGGTAAATGAAGCGTACGAAGTTTACCTGGACGACGTATCCATTCCACCGGCCCGGGCGGTCGTACCGACGCAGGAGCTACATTTCGGTGCGTTGGTCGAAATATCGGCCATCGCCTACCGGGAATGATTTGCCGGGAGGATACAGGCGTGACCCGAATTCGGCAGCTCACGCATGGTCTTCGGAAAACCTAAATCCCGGGATAACCGGATGTAACCCCGTGGCGCGATCGCAACCGGCACATCCCGTGCCGGTCTCGGCCCACCGCGACCATGATCAAGGGGACATTGCTGTAGCTGTGTTGGCTCTCCTTACGTGATGCTCGCGCAACGTGCGGGCGACGCCCCTCGACCACGCGTGAGCGAGAGTATCCTCCGGATCCTGGCAATCCAACAGCCCTCTGTTGCCGATGCAATCGCAGGACGTTCCTTGCATCGACTCGGGCGCAACACCGGGGCATCGGGGCATAAGCGACAACGAACCCCATCAGTCCTGCACGATGACGACGACCTGGCCCACCCCGGCCTTAATGTTCATATCAATGGTCGCACCTTCGACATCGTGGTCCTCGCTCACGTAGGCATCTCCTTCTCGCTGCAGGCCATCGATAGCCAGGTGGGTGACACCACGATCCACCTCCACGCGCAATCCCACGCCCTTTGGGAGGATGATCCTACACTGGCCCACCCCGGCTTCCACGATGGCCTCGAGATGGCCCCGGTGGAATCCCCCAAGGTCAAGCGTCGCCTGTCCTACCCCGAGTTTGAATCGCAGGTGTTCCAGCGCTAGGTCCCCGATCTTCATATCCGCCATGCCAACGCCCAGGGTCATATCCAGCGATGACAGGGGCACATCGCGACCGAGCTGTACAGTCCACTCGTTACGGACGTTGATAAACGCTCGCGGGCGGTCGACATCCGGCTGCGCCACCATGACCGTTCCAATCCCATCCGAAACATCGTAGTCGAAGCGGGGGTCCCAATCCTCAACGTAAAAAGCGGCGCGCAAGCGAAACGGCAACTCGCCTCCCGATTCCACGTGCATCTGCCCCACACCCATTTCCAAGAAGGCCTCGAGCGCCTGTGCGCCGGCGAGATCCTCGAGCGCAAGCACCCGCTCCTGATGGGGGTTGGGCATAGATCCGCAACCGATGAGGGTGATGGAAAGAAGGAAGATCGCAACGAAGATTACGTGACGAAGCATGGTGTCGATACCTCCTCGACCGATATGAATGAAGGCACTCCCTTATACCTCGATCCGACGAACAGGATCCCCGGGTAGGGATCGCGACCCGGGAGGCGAAGACCATCATGCTCAGAATCCAAATCGATGATTCTATATTGGGGGGATTCCATAATGGAAATCAAGTATATCTCGCCCGGATCCATCTTCAAGGTGGTGGCCGCTGCGTATGGCCTTATCGGTATGTTGGTCGGCGTCCTGGCGGGTCTATTGGCCTTTGGACGCGCGGGTAGCATGCACGGGGCCATCGTCGGGGGTCCGGCCGGGGGCCTACTGGCAGGCTTACTGGCGGGAATCGGCGCCGGCGCCATGGCCGCACTATCGGCCGTCATCTACAATGTGATCGCCGGGCTGATCGGTGGAATCTGGATCCGCCCCGGGCACTGAAGAGGCAGATGGCCAGGACTTGACGTGAAGATCGCGCTGCGGGAAGGGTATGGCAATGTCGTGTGCGGCAAACTTGTGATAGATTGCACGATTCACGTCGCTGATCAAGCGACCCTTTCGGTGTAGTCTCTTCACCGTCCACACGCGGAGCTCGAGTTCCAAGGCACTGTCACCGAATGCGATGAAGCGCGCGGCGGGGGCCGGGCTCCGTAGTACCTCCGCGACCTCCCTCCCCGCCTCTTCCATGAGGCCCATGGCCAGGTCGACATCGGTGCCGTAGGCTACCCCGACCGGAACGCGGAAGCGGATCCGCCGATCCTTTTGGCTCCAATTGGTCACCCTGCCGGAGATGAGCTCCGCGTTCGGGACAATGATGTCGATATTGTCGTTGGTTCTCACGCAGGTACTCCGGGCCGAAATCCTCACCACTTCCCCGTGGATATCCCCCACCTCGATTCGATCCCCAACCTTGATGGGACGCTCAACCAGAAGGATGAGGCCGGATATGAAGTTGTTGGCGATATTCTGAAGACCAAACCCGATACCGATACTGAGAGCACCTGCGATCAACGCCAGGGTGCTGAGATCGAGCCCGACGAGATCCAGCGCGATGAGCCCGCCGACGACGAGAAATAGATATCCCGCCACCGTCGCCAACGTCTCCTGGACCCCCACCTCGAGCCCCAGGTGACTCAATACGTGCCTTCTCATCCCGCGCCGGACAGCGGTCGAACCCAGCGAAACCCCGGCGAGAATCACCGTGAGGATGATGAGAAAGCGAAGGGTGATCACCTGGTCACCCAGGGGAAACAGCGGCCTGGTAAAGAGGTTGACCATCGCGCCGAACGCTTGGACCATGACGCGCCATATGGACCCGACAAACGGTGCCGAGAAAGGAAAACTCGCCATGACAAGGAGCAGCAAGACCACCCATGCGACCCAACGCAACAGTTTAAGCGCGGTTCGCAACAAGCGAAGCAATAGGTCATCCGTAAATGCACCCAGCACGCGTTCCGGTGCCTCTGCACGCAGACGCACATCGATGGTACGCGTAACCCTGACCCCCACGATTTGGACGATAATCGTGGCCAGTGCCCAACCAATCAGGGTCAAGACGTCGTGATTCTCGACACCCATGGTTTGCCCCTCCAAACCCCGTCCACACACGGGGAAAACCTCTCGTACACCCTGCAGGTCCCACGGGTAAACAATTCTTTGGTCGCTCACCGTATACAGGCATCCACTACGCAGCCACATATCCGCCGGGAAGACGATGTCACTGAAGTGACCGCTTCTCGTGAAGTGCCTCCGCGTTCGGCGTGGTCACCGGCAGTTTGTGACCAAGGAGTCAGACAGGACTCACCCGTCTCGGCGGACCGCACGAGACGGGTGATGATGGCTCAACGGTAGATGCTACTGATCACAAGGTGCTCGGATTCAATATCGGTAAGTGCCCGGAAGACTTCGCGTACGCGACACTCGGGGGCTCGATCAGCGATCTGTTGATAGAGTCGAATCGCCCTGCCCTCGCGACCGTGCGCCTCCGACATGTTCTCCGCATCATCATCTTGGCAGTCCACTACCGGGTCATCCGGTTCATCGATGCCCATCATTTCGCACAGGACCTCCGCATGCTCACCTTCCTGCTTGGACAGTCTCTTGAAGAAAGCCTCGAGGATCTGGTCGTTCGTCTTCGCGGCTGCACATGCATAGAACGCCTTGTTGTTCATTTCCAGCTCCAACGCGCGCTCGCAATCCTTGCGGCTTTGCTCTGACAAGTCAACCTGGCCGTAATCGATCCACTCTGAAGCACGCTTTATGTAATCGTTATGCGCACCACAGAAGGGACAACGATCCGGCGCAGCCTCCCCCAGATAGGAATCCCCACATATCTGGCATCGAAACGCCCTCATCATGTGACATCACCCCTTCGATCAACCTCGATCTACATTTAACCCCGGGGACAGTCCAGGACACATTGCTTGCCAGGTTTGTCCTCCGCCGATCTAGTATACCCAATCGGCCGCGAGCACCGCAGTCCTCTATTAGACGGGGTGCCTCTACAGCGGTATTTCTATGGGGAAGGACTCGCTTCCTGTTGGCGTCTGCGTGGAACAACCCAAGACCTACGAAGTGAGCGGCATGCCGAGGCATTATCGCGATCATGAAGCCAACCGATTACGCCCCGATCTCGGGTCCCGCTGAACAATGTGAAAAGGGCAGCCGTCAGTCGTCACCGATTTGGGAACGCACATGCTCGGGGTAATCTTCCAATACGTCTACGATCTTTCTCTCGGTCCACTGCGAAAGCGAGATTTCTCGCTGGTTTGCGGGGCGCAGTACCACCCCTTCCGCATCGGTCACAATCCTTACCCTGGGTCTTCGGGAAGACCCGGGATCTTGTTCGACTACGACCGCGATTTCACCTGTATCGAGAAGAAGCCGTGATCCAACCGGGTAGTGTGCGACACCTTGGATTAACACCTGGGTAACCTCGGCATCCAGTTCAGTACCGGCCATCCTCTCCAATACCGACATGGCCTCGTGTGGCCGCATCTTATTGCGGTAGACACGATCACTGGTGATGGCATCGTAGACATCCGCGACCGCTCCCATGCGGCCGTACATACTAATCGAGATCTCATCACGTCCTTCGGGATAACCGGAACCATCGATACGCTCGTGATGTTCCTTGGCCACCAGGGGACTCGCGGAATCGGGGAGGATGTCCCGAAGAACATTGTATCCAACCTCCGCGTGACGCTGCACTTCCACGTACTCTTCTTCCGTCAGCTTGCCGGGCTTTAGGAGGATTTCGAGGGGAACTCCCAGCTTACCGATGTCATGCATGAGTGCGCCACGAGCCAATTCTAAGAGATCGCACCCGTTTCCATGCATGTTCCACCATAAGAACGCGGTAAGAATACAAACATTCACGCTATGCTCGAACGTATAATCGTCGACTGTCTTCATGGAACTTAGGGTCACGATGCCTTCTGGCCGACCCTTCAGGTCATCGACGATCTGGTCGATGACGCCATTGATCCGAACCATGTCGACCGGATGCCCGTTCGATACCTGGTCACCCAGTTGCCGCATGGCACCTATCGCGCGACCCCTGGTCTCCGTATCGATTGTCTCGTCCGGCAACAGGTCCGGGACCAGTTCATCCAGTACATACACGCTGAGGTAACCCTGTTTACGCAGGCGCGCAATATACCGAGGCGTCAGCGTTACGCCCCTCCGAAGCAAGGTGCGACCCGACTCATCGTATATATTGTGGCCCAGGACCTTCCCGGTGACGCGATGATCTAGCCTCGAAAGAAGCACGGGTATACCTCCGAAGGGTGCAACGTTGGTGGCCGAGATGATTCGTATACGTGTCTTACCAAGATCTATCGGCAAAAGCGCATCCATATTTGAGGGTTCACCGGGGCGGACGCAGGAGGAAAGCCAAGCGAATCCCAAGAATCACCACGTCCTCTCCTGCTCTGCCATGCATGGATGCCTGAATAAACCGAAGGGGGCAATATCCACATAATACCCGAGTAAAGTACGGATATCGAAGCAAGTGTGAGCGCAATTGATTTTTGTCGCAAGCTAGACTATAATCAAATCCGATCCAAGGGGGATTGCCAAGAGGTTGCGCCGCGTGTATTATACAGTTTATGTGCAATGTTATGCACCAATGTCGCGTTATGACCATCAGAATCGCGCTTGACGATGCAACATTATCGAGGGGGGTACGAATCAGATGACGATCGTGAAAAAGTGGGGGTTCTTGGCCATTCTGCTCGTGGCATTGCTTGCCCTGGGACTCGTGGCATGCGGCCCACAGGAGGCCGAACCGGACCCAGAACCGGCCGATCCAGTTGAACCGGCGGATGACGAGGACGAGGATGAGGACGAAGAAGAACCCATGGACCCGGCGGATTTGCCCCGATTGACGATCGCCGTGGCTACTGAAGCGCAGGGCACCGACCCACAACAGGTCAGTACCGTGATGTCCACCGTGCATGCACTGCTGTTCACGCCCCCGATGAGCATGGGCCTCGAGAACGATGCCACGCTTCCCTGGGGTGCAAGTGAAGTCGAGGTGTCTGACGACGGTTTGGAATGGCGCTTCACCTATGATCCCAGCGTCACCTTCCATAATGGAATGCCGGCCACCGCAGAGGCGGCCAAGGCCAGTATCGAACGCTATAATGTTACCGGTCCCTACCTTTCGGACTACGACTCCGTGACGGAAATGGAAGTGGATGGAGATACCCTAATCCTCCGCCTATCCGATCCGACGCCGGCACTCGTACCCATATTTGGCACCACCTACGGGGCATCGGTGGAAGTCGAAGCAGCCGAGGAAATGGGCGAGGAACTATTTAACCGCGAATCTATCGGTACGGGACCATTCTCCGTGGTCGAATGGATGGATGGATCCCATATCCTCATGGAACGCTTCGATGACTACAAGGATTTCTTGCCCTTCGTGGATAATAACGGACCCTTCCACTTCAGCGAGGTCATGGTTCGCTTCATCCCCGAGGCTTTCACGCGGGTGCAGGAGTTGCGCGCCGGAAACGTCGACATGATGACCGATGTACCGGGTGAGTCCCTGGAAGAACTGCAGGAAGACCCGGACATCACGGTGCACGAGTACCTGAACGCGAATACGCGCCACATGCAAATGAACATCGATCGCTTCCCGTTCCAGGATAAGGCCGTGCGCGAGGCGGTTGCCCTTGCCTTCGACCGTGACGAGATCATGGTCGGCGTAGGCGGTGTCATCGAGCCGGTATATGGTCTCCTCGGACCCGCGATGCTCAACCATGATCCACAGGCAGAGAGCCGCTTCGCCGATACTTGGAGCCACGATGCCGACCGCGCGCGCCAGATTCTCGAGGATGCCGGCTGGGAAGAGGGATCCGATGGTGTGATGGTCAAAGACGGAGACCGCCTGACCTTCGAGCTCGTCTTCCCGGGGGATAACCCCATCGACACCCGGGCCGCCCCCATCATGCAGGATCAGCTGGCACGTATCGGCATCGACGCCGAACTGCGGGAATACGAAACCGCGTACACGCGCGAGCTCATCCGCGATTCCGACTTCGACATGATCCTTCGCAACTGGTCCTGGATCGATCCGGGCGGGGTATGGTACTACGGTCTACACAGCTCGGCGAGCCTCGCCCCCTGGTCCGCGCCCGATCTCGACGAAATGCTGGACGAAGTGCTCTTCATCGCCGACGATGAGGAACGCATGGAGGCCTGGACAGCGATCGCCGAGCGTGTCTGGGACGACATCCCC
>PUNF01000055.1 GCA_003552525.1 Clostridia bacterium
AGGACTGGATCAGCGGTAGGGAATACTTCGACATGGCGGAGTACTGGGAGTGGCAAAAGCCAAAAGACACAACTCAGGACAAGGCGGCCGACAATTGAACAGCGAGAGGGAAAGTACACACAAATCCGGACTTGACCTCGGGGCGGGCGGCTTCGACGGAGGGGAGCGATGAATAACATGCAACCGAGGACGTATGCGTTCTCGCGCAAAGATTCTTTCGTTATCGAGAAGTTGGTGGATGAAGACGAGGTCATGATCAATCACATGGTCCTGGGACAGGGCGATGAGATCCCGCGACACGAGGCCAACTCCAACGTGCACTTGCTGGTGCTCCGCGGATCCATGAAGTTGACCCTCGGCGAAGAGACGAGTGCTCACGAGGGCGGACAAATCGTGCAGATCCCCTTCCAGACGCCGATGCACATCGTCAACGAAAGTACGGACACCCTGGAGTTCTTCGTGGTCAAGTCACCCTCCCCGCGCATGATGTAATGTCCCGTGTGCGTCGGGCCCCGGGTGATCTCTTCCGACCGCGGGCGCACTTCCCCGTTGGCTTCTCGAACCGCCTGAAGGCGTGGAGGCCCCTAGGGTCTCCACCCATTGCAAATGGTAACCGGTCCAGTTGACATTGTCCTCGGGGCGGACTCGTGAAGACCTGGCTAGGCCTTGGGGTTGCCACGGCCATGGCTTCAGGGGTGCGCGGGTGGGGGTATTGGATGCGCTTGTGCAGGCGGTTGGATCATGGGAAAAGACCGGTGGCCATCATCACGTAAGAGCCGCATTGATCTCGCGCATCCATTGTTCCCGTGCCGGGCGCGTGGCAATTCGGGTGTGTGGGATCTTCGCGCGGGTTAAAATACGAGTACGAGGATCCGCATTGCCCCGGGGCTCGGGCACGCTGGAGGACGAGTGCCAGCACGACGCACCGATGGAAGGATCGATGTGGAGTTGTTGCCCCGGTGTATTGATTGGACCCTGGACGGGTGCGTTCGTGTTTTCCGAAAACACAATTAGTCGCATTCCTCAATGCCACGGGAGTTTCGGCGCAAGGGAACGATGGCGGCGGGAGGCTCGTGTTGCATCTTCCGGTTCCATTGACCGCGATGACTCGGTCTTTTGCGCCGTTCCTAGCACGTAAACAGACCACGCTGCTTCGTTTCGATGCGTCGCGAAAGACCGACTGAGTATGGGGGTGATAGCCGTGAAGGTGAGAGATGTCATGAAGAGCCCTGTGATCACCGTCAATCCCGATGATACGCTGGCGGACGTTGCGCGTATCCTCAGTGAGAATCGAATCAGCGGTGCACCGGTAGTTGACGAAGAAGGCAGTTTGATAGGCATCATCTCCGAAAAGGATTTGATCGCGAAAAGTCAGACCCTCAACGTCCGGGTTTCCTACGATATCTTCGGGTGGATTTCGCCCCAGGCATCGGTTAGGGACATGGCCCGTTTTACCAAGGGCCTGGCCGCCCTCGGTGATATGGCCGTCAGGGAAGTGATGACCAGCCGTGTACTGACCGTTTCTCCCGCCGAATCCCTCGAGAATGCGGCGAAGCTCATCGCCAAAAGGAATGTCAACAGATTGCCCGTCGTCGATGGTTCGCGTTTGGTGGGGATCATCAGCCGGGCGGATCTCCTCCGGGCAATCGTAAACATGCGCGAGAGATCCCCGGATGCTTTCGAGGAGTAGCTTCACGATGATCGAAAGCGGGAGAAACGGATCCGGAACGGGATCGGGCGGTTGTGTGCGGTCGCCTTGGCACGAGATTGGATTCTTGGTCGAATCCGTAGAGCCGGCGAGAGCCGGTGTCCGGGGATTCGGCGCATAACCCGGTTTTGCGGGTGGCTCTCGTGGGGGGGTATGTATCGTTTTACTCCGCGGTCGGAAGCCGTCTGCTGTCATACATTTGCGGGAAGAAACGAAGGAGTCCGCGCCAAGGGGCGTGCGCACGAGCGCGCCGGCGCCTCGGCTGCGCATCACGGCGCCAAGCCCATCATCCCAATAGTGGGGGCGAACCCGATCGGGAGGCCTGGTCGATCCAAGAGCCGCCCGGGCGCCCCCCATCCCCGTGCATGGAAACGAAGCCGGGCTTTTCGCACTTGCTGCGCACCGCCACGATGAGGCGATTCTCACCTCACGGGCCCCACCTTGAATCGTTTGCCTGTTCGCGTTATAGGTTAGATGATGGAGTGGAGGCCCGCGGGTCTTCACACTTGTAGCCATAACGATCGGGTTGGGTGATGGAAATGCCTTTTGAAGATAGTCGAGAAGCATCGGTCGATGCCACTGTTGGCCTGGACATGGGTACTTTCGCAGTCAAGGGCGTGCGGGTAGAGGGAGACCACGTGGAGCGGCTCACCCTTCCCACGGCCGGCCAGCCGGTGGAGGCAGCCCGGGATTGCCTGCGGCGCCTCCTGGGAGGAGGCCTTCGCGACCGCTCGGTGCGGTTGGGCATCACGGGGGCCAATGCATACCTTCTCACGGATGAGCTGGGACTGGATCCGGTCATCGAGATCGAAGCGATGTCACTAGGGATCGCCCACGCCGGGCTCGCGGCGGATGCCGTGCTGTCGCTTGGGCACGAGAACATATACTACCTCGAGATGGGCGAGGATGGCGAGATCGAATTCTTCAACCGCAATGGCCAATGTGCCGCCGGGAGCGGGGCCTTCTGGTACCAGCAGGCGACGCGCCTGGGTTACGATGATGAACAATTGGCCGCCCTCGCGCTGGAAACCGACTCCCCGATCCGGATCTCGGGTCGTTGCGCCGTTTTTGCCAAGTCCGACATGACCCATGCCATTAACGAGGGAGCGACGCAGGCAGCCGTCTCGGCCGGCCTGGCCCGAACGCTCGCGGAGATGGTCGTGGTCACGGTGACATTGAATCGGGTCTTGGAGCGGGAACGGGTACTAGTCGTCGGCGGGGTGGCCAACAATGCCGCCGTATTGAAGTACCTGCGGTCGTATTCGGAGGCTGTCTGCCTCGAGGTGCCCGAGGACCACGAATACCTCCTGGCCCTGGGTGCCGCAGCGGCCAGCGCCCCCATCGAACTGGGGGAGCGTGATTTCGACGAGATCCTCGGCCGAGAATACGTGCCCAGGAATCCCCTTCCTGGCCTCGATCCGGGGCGCGTTCTATACCAGGATGCCCTGGCAACCGAGAGTGCCCTCGACACATCGCTGGTGTTTCTCGGGGTCGACTGTGGTTCTGTTTCGACCAAGTGCGTATTGTTGGATCGCGAGGGGCGAACCATCGGCGGGGTTTACCTTCCCACCGCGGGGCGCCCCGCACTGCAGGTATTGGAGTTGATGAGGCAGGTGCGCGAGACCTACGGGCATCTCCTCGAAGATTCCTGCGTCGTGGCCTGTACCACCGGATCAGGGCGATTCCTCTCCCAGAAGATCCTCAACGCCGAATATGCCGTGGATGAGATCACTTGCCAGGCCGAGGGTATCAAGCACCTTTACGGCTCCGAGGGGACGGTTTCGGTCATCGAAATCGGGGGGGAGGACTCCAAGTTCCTGCAGTTGCGCGACGGGTCCCTCTACGATTACAACATGAACCCGGTTTGTGCTGCCGGTACGGGGACGTTCCTGGAGAACCTGGCCAGCCTCTTGGGCGTGAACATCAAGGACGAATTCTCCGAGCGCGCATTCTCCGCCGAGTATGCCATCGACCTCGGGGATACCTGTACGCTCCTTTCGCAGTCGGCTTTGGCTTCGGCTGCGTCGCAGGGGCTCCCTTTCCCTTCCCAGATCGCGAGCCTGGCGTACTCCTCTGCCCGCAACTACATCAGCAAGACCGCCGAGCATCGTCCGATGGAGGGAATCGTGGTCTTCACCGGCGCAACAGCCAAGAACCATGCGCTCGCGGCCGCCTTTGCCGCCGAGATCGACAAAGACATTTCCGTTCCATCTTCGCCGGAACTCACCGGCGCCCTTGGCGGTGCCCTCATGGCCAGGCAATTCCATGCCCTGGGATTCGAGGGGGATTACGCATTTCGGGATCTTCGCCAGCTGAATACCTTCGATGTCGCGAAACACCGGTGCGAGGCGGAATGCGAGCACGAACACAACTGCACCCTGGACGTTATCCGCTTCGAGGACGGCAGCACCTTCCTGTATGGTGACCGTTGTGGCCGCTTCTCGGAGCTGCAGGAGAAACGGGCGTCGCAATACGATCACCTGCCCGACCATGTTGCCGTACGGGACGATATCTTCTTCCGCGCGGCGGGTGAAGCACCCGAGGATGGTCCGACTGTCGGTATCGCTCGCGGCGGCCTGTTCTTTGACCTATATCCCTTCTGGGCCGCCTTCTTCCGCTCGCTAGGCGCGCGGGTCGTGTTGTCCGAGGAGACCACCGAGGAGACGCTGGAGCGGGGCAAGCGCGTCCTGGATGCCGAGATGTGCTATCCTCTCGAAGTCTTGCTCGGCCACTACGCCGAGCTGGCCGAAGCCGACCTCGATTACATCTTCGTGCCCGACGTGGTGGACATGGAACCGTTACCATGGGCCGAAGACTGGCCCCGAGGCTTCGTGTGTCCGCTGCTTCAAACCATCCGGGGAACGGTGCAAAGTTCCCTCGATCTTGATGACGACGAGATGTTGTACGCCCAGATGAACTTCCGCCCCGGGATGCGCATGATCACCAACCAGCTCCGCCCCTTGGCACGGAAGCTCACCGGCGCCGAGTTCAACGAACGCCGCCTGAAGGAAGCGGTCCGCTCCGCGTACGATGCCAAGACGGCGTATGACGAAACCATGGAACGCGCGAGTGTCGATGTCATCGAGGGCATCGCGGACCGCGCCGCGGACGACACCATTGCCGGTGTGTTCCTGGGCAGATCCTACACCGTGTATGATTACGACGTATCCAAGGGATCATTGGAGTACGGGCGTCAACGCGGCATCGACGCCATCCCACAGGATTTCCTCCTGGCCTATGTGCGCGGCTGGTACCGGGGCCGTTTCTCCTCGGAACTGCTGGGATCGCGCGAAGCGTTCACCCGCGACTTTCGCCGGCTGATGGAGGACGTGGATAACCTCTATCCCGCGCAGCTTCAGCGGATGCTGGCCGCGGCCCATGCCGCCCAGTACATCAACGGAAGGGCCTCCGTGCACGGCATGCCCCCGATCTATACCGTGTTACAGGATCCGTTCAAGTGTGGCCCCAACGCCATGCTTCGGCACTTCCTGCGCGGTGTATCCAATACGCTGCGGCTGACCATGGATGAGCACACCGCGCCCGCCGGGATGATCACGAGACTGGAGGCGTTTCGCAACACCTGCCTGGCCCGGCAAAGCCACATCCCGCCGGAGCCGGTTCCCGCCCGTACCCTGGACGCGGGCGACATCCGCAACAAGAAGGTCATGATTCCCGAGCCGGCACATTTCGGAAGGGTGTTTGCGGCGCTGTTCCAAAACTACGGAGTCGAGGCCGAAGCATTGCCGCGGAGCCAGGACCCGGATCTGACCCTGGCGCGACGCTATGTCAACGGCGACGAGTGCCTGCCGATGATACAGAATGTCCAGGATTTCCTCGAGTATGCCTACAATACCGGGGATGACCTCGAGAACGTGGTGTTCTTCCAGGGGTGGGCCTGCGGGCCCTGCCGCTACGGGATGTACTCCTCGGCCCAGAGCCTGATCATGCACAAGGCGGGCTTCGGGCCGCAGAAGGTGTTTGCCGCCAAGGTCTCCGATATCATCCGCGAGTTTGGCCTTGGTTTCGCCGTCGGTCTTTTCGACGGCACCCTGAGCATGGATATCCTGTACAAGCTGCTCTATGCCACTCGCCCCTATGAGAAGAATCCCGGAGATAGTGAGGCACTCTTTGAACACTACGCGACAAGGTTGCTGGAAATCCTCCGGACCTATCGTTTCAACGCCCTCGGGGCGGTATCGGGAAGGCAGCTTTCGGTTTTCGAGGACCTGGTGCGCGCGGCAGCCCGGCATTTCGCTGCGATCCCGAGGCGTGACGAGGAGCGTCCCCTCATCGTGGTGGCGGGTGAATGGTATGTGCGGATGGACGATCGCTGCAACCAGGACATCATTCGAAAGATCGAGGCCGCCGGCGGGGAAGCCACGCTCTCCCCGGCCAGCGAGGTCTTCCTCTATACGGGCTATATCAACCAGGAAGAGAATCGTACGCTATTTCGCCAGAGTGGGCGCGTCGGGGCCCTGGCGCAAAGCCTGGGCTACGGGGGCATGAACCACGTGGCGCACCGGAATGAGCATCGTTTGGAAGCCGCCGCGGGCGCGTATCTCGAGCACCTGCATGAACCGACCGCCCGGGAAATCCGTGATCGTTCCCGACGCTATATCTCCGATCATTACGGTGGGGAACCACCCATGACCGTGGGGCGAACGGCTTCCCTGGCTCTGCGTGGCGTTGTTGACGGTGCGGTGTTCGTGGCGCCGTTTACCTGTTTGCCCGGTACAGTCGTCGAGGCACAGCTTTCGGTATTGCGGCGCGACCTGGATATTCCCATCGTGGCCACCTACTACGATGGGAAGGACAATCCGAGTCGCGAAGAACTTATCCAGGGCCTGGTCTACCAGGCGCGCCAGAGGGTGCGGGCCCGTACCCCGGGCCTCGGTCTCGTCGCCGACGGGACACAGTAACGTGCCGGTAGATGATTGCGGATCGGGTTTGCCTGGAGGCGCGGACCCGGAGAGGATTCGCGGATGTCCGGATTTCGTGAGATGTCCCGGCCTTTACTTACGTATTCGATTGCTGCACCCCGGCTGTCGTGCTAGAATTTGTAAGGATCTCCCGTGAGAGGCCCTCCACGGAGCATCCCAACGGATAAGGGGGTACCCGGTGGTTCGTTTCCGTCCGCTGGCTAAACTCGTCATCATGACGCTGGTCGCTTTGTCATTTGTCGGCCTGGGTGTCGATTCACACGCGATGGTGGCGTTGGAGGAATTGCCCGCAGCCCGTCGTGCCGAGCTCGGGGAACAATTCCGATTGATCTTGGCCGCACAGGAGACACAGGAAGCCCTCGACACCGTGGAAGCCGAGATGGCCGAGGTGCGCGCCCAAAAGCAACAGCGCCTCGCGCGGATCGCGGGCGCGGAGGAAACATATGCCGACGCCCGGGAACGCACGGTGACCGCTCTCCGCTGGATTCACCGGCGAGGGGTGACCTCGTATTTCGAGGTCGTGGTCGGGGCGTCGTCTCTGCGCGAGGTCCTGCGGCGGGCGGAAGTGGCTAGACTCGCGGCCCGTGGGGCACTGCGGACACTGGATGAGGTGCGCTCGGAGAAAATGGCCCTGGATGAACTGCGGGACGAGGTGGCTGTCCTGCGTGATGAGCTCGCGGCGCTCGAGACGCGCCGCGCCGAATTGGCCGAGGCGCCCGAGGCGGTTGCGTCCGGGGCCGAAGCACTCGCCGAGGTGCATGGTGCGGACTGGCCGCAGATCGAGGAGGAACTATACCGGCTCACGGGGTTGTGGCGGGATGCCACCGAACCCTACTTGCAGCGGTTGCCGGAACGCTTCTCGGCCATCGCCGAGCGCGAGGTCGAACCCGAGGGAGTCTCGGTTTCGCTGTCGGGATTTTCCGTGTGGGTCACCGTGCCGGCCGAGGGATTGACCGCCCTCCTCACCGGTGAACCCGGCCTGGAGAACACCGAGTTCCAATTTGAGCCCGACGCTGCCGTATTGTTGGATCGGACCCATCGAATCCAGGTGCGCGGAACGCTGGATATCGACCGCTTTGGCGTGGTGCACTATTCGGTGGTGGAAATGGAGTTCGCCGGGATGCCCATCGACGATCCCGCGCTCATCGAAGCCGTGGATGGTCTCGAGTTGGACCTCGGGCCGGCCCTCGGTGGCATGCGTCCCCAGCGACTGGTGCTCGAGGAGGGGGCCATCGTGCTGGTCCTGTCCTTTTTGTATTGATACATACCGGGTACACCCGGGGAGGAGTCGGATGTGATCAAAGCGCGGGGATTGGAGAAGACCTATCCGGATGGTACCACTGCCCTCCGGGATATCGATCTGACCGTCGAGTCTGGTGAGATGGTATTCATTCGTGGTCGGAGTGGGGCTGGCAAGACGACCTTCTTTCGCCTTCTCGTGGGCATGGAGGTGCCCACGGGCGGCGCCCTGCAGGTGAACGGTCGGGTCATGGGGCCGGGGAGTAGTCGTTCATTGCGTGCTCTCCGGCGAAAGATGGGCGTGATCTTCCAGGACTTTCGCCTCATCGAGGGGCGCACCGCGCTCGAGAATGTCGAGCTGGGCATGCGCGTACTGGGCGTCACCGGAAGGCACATGCGGGGGCGTTCGCGGGATTTGCTCGAGCGGCTCGGCCTCGATCACCGCCTATATACCCCGGTGGAATCCCTGTCCTGGGGAGAGCGCCAGCGGGTCGCTGCCGCCCGCGCCCTCTCGCGTGAGCCCGAGATCGTGCTGGCAGACGAGCCGACGGGCAACCTCGATGCCGAGGCCACGGCGCGCGTGATGGAGCTCCTTTACGACGCCCGGGCCCGGGGTGCGACCGTGTTAATCGCGACCCACGCGGCCGATGTGTTGGCCGCCAATCACGAGCGGACCATCACCCTCTCGGAAGGGCGTGTCGTGGCCGACATACCGGCTACCCCGGATGTGGGGAGGGACGATCATGCGTGATCCGCTGTTCTTCCTGCGCGAGGCCGCCAAGGGATTGAGTCTTCACCCCGGCGCCAACATCGTATCCGTAATCTGCATTGCCCTGGCGCTTTTGAGCCTGACTCTCGTGGTGGCCGGCGGAACCAACCTCGATCACGCCCTGGAGGTGACCCGCGGCGAAGCAGAGATCGTCGTCTACCTCGCGGAGGACATCGGTCTCGACGAAGCCCGGGCACTGGGTACGCGGCTGGTGGAGGAAAGTGGCGCGCGCCACCACAACGTGGTGACCCCCGAGGAAACGGTGGACCGCATCGAGGCGCTGCTCGGCTCGGATTTCGATATCCTGGAGATCCTCGAGGGATTCAATCCCTTCACCATGTCATTGGAGGTTTCCGTGGATGCCGATGAGGCGGCGCTGGTGGCCGCCAGGGCGCGGACATTGCCCGGTGTCGAGGTGGTCCGGGATAACGAGGAGATCCTGGCACCGCTGGCCGCGCTGGCCAACGTGGCGCGCTGGCTGGGACTGGTGGCAAGTGTCGCCGTGGCGGCGATCACGTTGATCCTGGTATCGCACATCGTGCGCCTGGGCATTTCCGCCCG
>PUNF01000155.1 GCA_003552525.1 Clostridia bacterium
GATGGGATCGAAGTACCGTTCGCTGATGCGGCCAGATCCTGGCAGCCACGGAGCGTATTGCCTGGTCCGGACTGCCAGGTATATATACGTCATCCACCACCGTACCCAACATATGTGCAGTCCCCCTGCGAAGGATGTGCACGCACCCGGTGTCCTGATAGACGTCGAGTACTAAATCGGTTGCGCTCTCTATGAAGACGCCGGGTATATATACCATGTCATCGATTACACGTACCGGAACCCGCAGTTCGATCGGGGCTTCGTTCAAGTGTGCAATCGCATCCCCGACGTGCATTTTGAGCATCGTTGTCGGTGCCGTCCAGATGACCCTTGGAGTACCTTCCCCATCGCGCCAGTCGATGTGAACTGCAAATCCCAATACGTCACGCAAGAGTTCTACGGGGATCAGTACGTCATCCTCGTTGACCCAGGAGACCGCGTAGCCCTCGAGTGCCTCCCCTTCGAAGACGAATTGATCTCGCGGGGTGTCTCCCTCCGGGAATATGGGTCTGAGCATCCAGCACATAGCACCCAGGTAAACAAGTCCCCCGAGCAGCAGGATCCACCCGCTACACATCAGTAGACGAACCAGCGGATGTGTCCAACGACGCATGGCGATGCGTTTGCGTTGCAGTGGGCGATCCTTATCCAAACCCACACCGTCCTTGCCCTAGATGACGAATCGAAGCGCATGTCTTGGTAGCAGCACCTTCCTTCTCCTTTGGCGCATTCTTGTCCTGCTGGATACTTGACCCGAACATCTGTTCCAGTATAGGCTTGCAATAGAACATATGTTCCCCGGGGGTGGTCTTGTGAAGACATTGGGTGTTTATATCACGATTTGCATCGCGATAGGACTGGGACTTGCGCTGGTTTTTTGGCTACCGTCTCCACTGGAAGCGAGCCATTCTTCAGCGGGGCCGAGTGTAATTGAAGTCACGGTTGGTCCGGGAGATACGGTTTGGGATATCGCAAGGCAATATGGTGGTGCCGACGATCCCCGTCGCCTGATACATTGGATTGGCGAGTTGAATGATCTCGAAGGCTACCGGATATATCCAGGTCAAAGAATTCTGGTTCCCACGGATCGGTGATAGGATCGAACGCTTGTTTCATATTGCGGCGGCAATTGGTATAATACGGATTGAAGGATCCTGAGAGAAGGTGTGCAGATGTCGACCGATCTGAGTAAGCGACAGCGTGACGTGCTCACCTATATCATTAGCAGCAGTCGTTTGCATGGATTCCCCCCCTCCGTCCGGGAGATCTGCGAAGGAGTCGGTCTGAAGTCTCCGTCCACCGTACATAGCCATCTGTCCAGCCTGGAGGACAAGGGCTACATCAGGCGCGATCCAGCCAAGGGACGTGCGATAGAAGTCATAATGGATGATTCCGGACTCTCCCCCATTCGGTTTGACGACGTCATGCCAGTTCCAGTGGTCGGTCGCGTTACGGCGGGTACACCGGTTCTTGCGGTTGAGAACATCGAGGAATATCTTCCTTTGCCAAAGTCGATGGTCCGCGGATCCGACGAAGAAGTCTTTCTCTTGCGGATCGATGGCGAGAGCATGGTTGAAGCGGGAATATTCCATGGGGATTTGGTAATTGTCAAACGACAGGATCATGCGGACAATGGTGATATCGTCGTTGCATTGGTTAATGACGAAGAGGCAACCGTGAAACGCTTCTTCCGGGAAGATGACACCATACGCCTCCAGCCTGAGAACGAATTAATGGATCCAATACTGACCCGTGACGTCCTCATTCTCGGCCTCGTGGTAGGCCTCTTTCGCGTCCTATAAGTGCAAAAGTGTTTATCATGATTTTTATCTTCACGCACGCACGTAACAGCGCGCGTGCGTGCGTGAAGACATCTTTGGCGGAGTGATTCTCTAGTAGGAACCCAGGTAGCGATTTAACTCCCACTCGTGAACCTTTGTCCGATAGTCATCCCACTCCATGCGTTTTGCCGTAAGGAAACGGTCGGCGATATGGTCACCCAGAACACGCCGGACTAGGTCGCTTCCTTCCATTGCATCCAGGGCTTGGGCAAGCGTACCGGGTAGGGCGCCGATACCCCGCGTCATCCGTTCTTCGAGACCCATTTCGTATATGTTGTCGTCAACAGGCTCTTGCGGTTCCATCTCGTTTTCGATGCCTTCTAACCCCGCGGCGATGATCACAGCCAAGGCGAGGTATGGATTGCAGGCCGGATCCGGGCTGCGCACTTCTAATCGCGTCCCGATTCCGCGGCGTGCTGGCACACGAATGAGCGGACTGCGATTGCCGCGAGACCAGGCAATATATACCGGGGCCTCAAATCCCGGGACGAGCCGCTTGTATGAGTTTACCAGCGGGTTGGTGATGGCGGTGAATTCATGACAGTAACGCATGACACCCGCGAGGAATTGGTAGCAGATTGTGCTCAGAGAATCTTCGGCAGACTCGTCGTAGAAGGCATTGGACTGCCCATCGAATAGCGAAAGGTGGACGTGCATCCCCGAACCGGGTATACCGAACTTGGGTTTCGGCATGAAAGTTGCGTGGAGGTTATGTTGCAGGGCGACGGTTCGAACCACGAAACGGAACGTCGCAATCCGATCTGCCGTGGTCACAGCGTCGGCATACTTGAAGTCGATTTCGTGCTGTGCGGGTGCTACCTCGTGGTGAGCAGCTTCTACTTCGAAACCCATGTCGGTGAGTTTGCGAACCATGTCTTCCCGCGCCGCTTCTCCCCGGTCCAGAGGTGGCAGGTCGAAGTAACTGGCGTGATCGTGTCCTTCAATGGTTGGCGTCCCGTCCTCTTCTCGTTTGAACAGGAAAAACTCCGGCTCTGGCCCCGCATTGGGTACATAGCCCATGCTTTCTGCGCGCGCCAGTACACGCTTCAACACGGTACGCGGGCATCCGTCAAAGGCGCTACCATCGGGCCAGGTAACATCACACATCAACCGGGCGGTCCTCATCCCGTTGGTGAGCCAGGGGAACACGACGAAAGTATCGGGGTCGGGCTTGAGGAGCATATCTGATTCCTGGATACGGACGAATCCCTCGATAGATCCCCCGTCAAACGCGATATCCCCATCCAGTGCCTTCGGCAGTTGCTCTACGGGGATGGTTACATTTTTCGTTGCTCCCATGATGTCGGTGAACTGCAGTTTCACGAACGCGACATCTTCGTCTGTGCACTTGCGTATCAACGTGTCCTTGGTGGCCTGGTTCATCTTTGCACCTCTTCCTCTTATTCACAAATATCGGGACGTGGGCGCCTAATGCCCCTTCGACAGCAAGCTCCGGACGCGATCGGCCATTCCCCTGGGTAAGGTGGCCTGCAGGTGAACACCCTGGTCGTGGTATTTCTCGACGTGGATCTCACCGTACCGATGGATCTCATCGAGTAGGTGCATCATGGAGTAATCGACATCCAGGGTGCAATGAACGCGTGATTCCCGCACCAGGGCGTCCATGGCCCGTAATAGGTCGTTCAATCCCGATCCCATCGTGGCCGACACGAGGATTGGCGACGGAAGTGCGCGGAGATCGACTTCAGGCGGTGGTTCCTCTAGGCGATCCGACTTATTCAGCGCGGTAAGGGCGGCATCAGTAGATATGCCCAACGTCAGCAGTACTTCTTCGACGGCTGATACCTGCTCGGGCCACTCCGGGTGGGATACGTCCACGACATGGATCAGGAAATCGGCCTCGACCACCTCCTCGAGGGTCGCCCGAAATGCATCCATCAATTGTCCCGGAAGGTCGCGCACGAAGCCAACGGTATCTACCAGGTACGTATCCAGTCCAGAGGGGAGCTCCGCCCGCCGAATCGCCGGATCCAACGTTGCGAACAGCTTGTCTTCTGCTCCGAGTGTGGCCTGTGTCAGTCGGTTCATGAGTGTCGACTTCCCGGCGTTCGTGTAGCCGACCAGGGCGAACACTGGAGCACCTTCTCGACGCCGCTGTTCGCGCAGCAGGCTGCGGTGGGCACGGACTTGGGAAATCTCGTGTCGGAGATCTGTCATGCGACGGCGGACGCGTCGACGATCCGTCTCCAGTTTGGTCTCCCCGGGTCCTCGCGTGCCGATACCGCCTGCCAGGCGCGACAGCTCCTGTCCACGCCCGGTTAGTCTTGGAAGGAGATAGGCCAGCTGGGCGAGCTCTACCTGTAGCTTGCCCTCGCGGCTTCGTGCACGCTGGGCAAATATGTCCAGGATCAAACGGGTTCGATCGACCACCCCGACCGAAAGTGCATCCTCCAAATTGCGTTGCTGGCTCGGAGAGAGCTCATGGTTGACCACCACGAGCGTTACGCCCAACTCTTCGGCGAGTTCGCCTACCTCCCCCACTTTCCCCTTCCCGAAAAACGTGGCAGGATCGGGGCGCCCGCGCACCTGGGTAATCTCCCCCACCGGTTCGCCTCCCGCGGTCTCCACCAGGCGTGCCAGCTCTTCTCTCCGCGCAGAAAGGGTTTCGTCCTGGTAGGTAGCCATGAGTTCATCGGTGATGAGGGTGGCAAGCAGTGCGGGTTCTGGACCAATATTTCCCACGGGAATGGACATCGTCCTATCGGGCTCGCTTTCCACCGTCGAAGTAAAGCACGGGATGTATCCGACCGTATTAATATTCGCCAAAAGGACCACTTCCCCTGCTGGCTTTTCCCCGCGGGCTCGGAAGGAAAACACGAGGGAATAATCGAACCTTTGTACGGTGCTCAGATCGCATCAGTGCTGTGCGGTTGTCCCATGCGATCTTATGAACGGGAGGAAGGCCATGGATTTTACGTTCGTACATGCGGCGGACCTGCACCTAGACTATCCAGCGAAGGATTTGCGGAGCGATCTTCCCCACGGGTTCACTGAAACGGTGAGGGAAGCCAGCACGAACGCTCTCGATTCCCTTGTCGATCTGTGCATCGCTGAAAACGCAGAATTCCTCCTGTTGGCGGGTGATGTGTTCGACCTCCGTGCGCCCTCACTGCATGCGCAGTTGCGTTTGAATGCGGCACTACACAAGCTATCCGACGCAGGAATCCGGATCTTTAGAGTGGGTGGCAATCATGATCCCATCTCCGGGTCTTGGGCAAGTTTACAAGATCCGTCCCTCGCACACCTATTCGGCGCCGACGCGGAAACCCATCACGTCGAGGTCCCCGGTGGTACCGTGCAGATCAGGGGTTTGAGTCATCCGGATGCGCGATTTGTGCAGGATCCTTTACAGTATTTCGAACCGTTGCCACACGTTGATGGTCAATTCCGTATCGGGCTGCTGCACTGTGATGTGGATGGCTCGGCCGGTGACGGGTATGCCCCCACCACCGCCCGTCGCCTCCTCTCGTCCGGGGAGGACTACTGGGCACTCGGTCATGTGCACTCTCCGCATGTGGTCTCCGAGCAGTACTCCCACATCGTGTATCCGGGTACCACGCAGGGCAGACACTTCGGAGAGCCCGGGGTACACGGTTGTTTCGTCGTGCGGGTTCGAGATGGTCGGGCCCACCCGGTATTTCGGCCCCTGGACTTTCTTCGTTGGTATCAGTTGGGGGTAGCCTTGTCGCCTGAGATTCTCACGGAAGGGGATCTTCTTGCCCACGTCCGAAGCGCGGTAAGGGACGCCATCCTGGATCGAGGTGATCGGCTCGCCATTATCCGGCTAAACATCGAGGGTCGTAGCCCCCTGGCAAGTGAGTACGATGATCTCCGCGCCCGGGGGGACTTGCTAGAGTCGTTGCGCTTGCACCTTTCCGAGGAAGACTACCTGTGGTTGGATAGCGTGTCTTGGAACGTGTTGCCTGATATCGCTGCGGAGGACCGATCCATGACGCCTGGATTGCTCGTTGACGTGCGCCGCGTCCGCGATGCGTTGGTATCTGGTGACGTGAAGAGTACCGATCTCGCGCGATTGACGCAGTCCCTGGGAGAACTGTCCGAACGCGACCCGCGAGTCACACGCTGGTCGGATCCTGTATCTCACGAGGATTTGTGTGAATTGCTCGTAGAGGCAGAAGCGGTATTGCAGCGCATGGTCCTTGGGGAGGCAAGACGTTGAGGCTTCGGCGGATACGTATCGACGGATATGGTTCCCTACGAGATGTCGACCTCGAACCCGGGCCCGCCGCCACGGTCATCACGGGACCAAACGAAGTGGGTAAGACGACCCTGGCGGATTTCATCCCGGCCGTGATTTATGGCTTTGCGGATGGCCGAAGCAATCGAAATGCCTATCCATGTGTTGCCGGCGGCCGTCGAGGAGGCTGGTTGGAATTTGACCTTGATGGCAAGGCGTATCGCGTGGAGCGAAGATACGAGCCCGGAGACCGTGTTGCCGGCAGAATGAGCCTTCTAGTCCAGGGAGAGGAAGTCGGTCGGGACTGCGCGCCGCAGCAGCTGGTGCACCTATGGGGTGGTTTGCCCATGGATACGTTCGAATCCCTCTTCTGCTTCGGCCTGGAGGAACTGGAAGATATTCGGTCACTGGACGCGGATCGGATCGGAGATCTGCTTTACGCCACGGCATCCGGACTGGATGCACGGCGTATTGATCGACTGCACCGTGCCCTCGAGGATCAAAAGATGGCGCTGTACCGTCCCCGGGCCGCATCTCAAATCGGCGATACGTTAGAAGCATTGCAAACGATAGGCGCACAGGGCCACCGTTCGTCCATCAACGACCACCTAGCCCTCGAGCGAAAGATATCGGAGACATCCGCGGAGATCTCTTCACTGGAAGAGGCACTTCGCGTTGCGCGCACGGATCAACAGAGGGTTGAGAATGCTCTGGAGGCCGAGCCTCTCCAACACAGGATATCTGAGATTGCGCATACCCTTGAACGAATGGATGCACTTGAGCCGCTCGCTCCGGGTACCAAACAACAGTTGGAACACGTCGAATCGCGCCTATCAGAAATCGACGCGGCGTTAGTCACCGTGGACGAAAAACTGATGCGACTCAACGCACAGATCGATACGTTGTTACCCGAGGATGCGGATCGGCGGATGCTCGAGAATGCTGACCTCATCGATCACTTGTGGAGTAAGGCGGCGTCGATGGAGGAGATGGCCAACCGGCAGACAGCGCTTCGCGCGCGCCGCGATAATCTCTCCCAAGAGATCGCGACGGTATTGGAGGAACTGGGACCGGGTTGGACTGCCAGGCGCGCCCTTGGGTTTCGGATCACGAACGAGGAGCGCCAGGAGATCCAGTCGTTGGACGATGAATTGCAGCGATTCAAGCAGCAACGGCACGGTCTTGTTGGGCAAATCGAGTTACTTCAGGGCACGCTGCGCGAACTCGAACAGGAAAAGGCAGTGCACGATCAATATAACAAAGCGGAACACTTACAAAGGCGGACGACGCTGCTGCATCAACTCGAGAATATGCTGCGGGAGTACCGGTCCCTGAAAAACCAGATCGACTTGTTGGATCGTGCGGAGCAGACGCCGGAGGATACGACCTCGAGATGGATCCCCCGTATCATCGTGATCCTGGGTCTTGGTGCCAGCGGTGTTCTTTATGCGATCGACCTTTACACGCCGGCTCTGTTGGCCTCTATCGGGACTCTGCTGGGCTGGTTCGCGATGTGGTTGGGTCAACTGTCGTTTCGGCGGCGCACGCCATCAAACACCTTGCGTACGCAATTGGACGAGCGTCGTCAAGAATGTGAGGAGAAACTGCTCGGATTGTCCGAGGAATTCTTCGGTGCGCCAAGGATCATTTCCGATGAAGATCTCCAGCAAGCACGTGAGTGCCTCGTGCGCAGTCGCATCGAGGATCGGCTTCACACGGAGTTGCATCAGGAGTATGCTCATAAACGCCGAACGCTGCAGTCCCTGCACGCTCAACTCGATAAAGTTGATCGATACCAGGAACAACTTCGCGATCGTGCCGTTTCGCGTCTTGCGGACATGGGTTTTCCACCCGGCACGCTCCCCGCGGCCGCATTGCGATTTCTCGATCCGGTGGATAGAATTCGCCGCGCCCACGCGGACCTCGGCGCGACCGTGAAGGAGAATGCGGCGATAGAAGAGGTCTTAGCAGAGTTCTGCCGCAATGTATCCACGATCACAGGCGAGAACGATGCGATGCGGATGGATCCCTCCCAAGCACGTGATGGGCTAATCCGTGTCCGTGAGCAGCTGCGGCGCGCCTCCGAAAGGGTACAATCAAGACGTGAGCTTGAAACCGAGCGGGCTACATTGTTGTCACGGAAGAACCACGAGATGGCACAGCGAAAGCATCAATCGCAAAAGCTCCAGGATTTACTCCAGTCGACATCCTCTCCCGATATCGCGTATCTGCGCAAGCGCATTGGCTGCGAGGATCGTGCCGCGCCCCTTCGCGAAGAGAAGTTGCAGCTTGAGGTCCGGGTGGGTCAAATGCTTGGAGAAGACGGAGAAGACCCGGTGTTCGAAGACTCCCCTCCGGATGCACAGCAGCTACAGCAAGTGCGTGAACACGTTTCACAAATCGAAGCCTCGCTCGGGGAGCGTAGAGAGCTTATCGGAGCCTTGCGTTCGGAAAAGCGCCGCCTCGGGGATGCACGAACAGATGCCGAACGAACACTCGCTCGCGAAACCCTGGTGGCGCGGCTTAGAGAACAGCACCAGGATTGGATGCGGCTGCAGGCGGCCTCATGGCTCCTGGAGCAGGCACGTAACCTTGGCGAGAGCGAACGCGCACCCGGGGTGATAGGGCGCGCATCGGATATTTTTGCCTACATGACGGAGGGCCGCTACAGCGCCATACATGCATATCATGCACCCGACGGATCACGTCGGCTCGACGTAACCGCTGTCGACGCTCGGGGCCGCGTTGGTACCGAGGCACTCAGCCGAGGAACGTTGGGCCAGATGTATCTGGCCCTTCGACTGGCCACCGTCGAAGCCATGGCGGAGGAGGGGCATACACCACCGGTCATCATGGATGATCCGTTTGTGAACTTCGATCAACGGCGTCTGGAGAGGGCGCTAAATTGCATTCATCGCTCTTCGGAAAAGCTGCAGATCCTGTTGTTGACCTGCCACGCAAACA
>PUNF01000178.1 GCA_003552525.1 Clostridia bacterium
ACCTGGCGGTGGATGGCAACGATGTGATGCGTGTTGCCGGGGTTTCACCCGGGCCCGAAGTAGGTCATATTCTCAATGTGCTGTTGGATGAAGTCCTGGAGGATCCCTCGTTGAATGAGCGGGAGATCCTAAAGCGACGGATCGAGGAATTGGCCCGTTCTGACGGGTGATTGGCGACCATTCCTCGTATCTTGTCCGAGTGGAACTGGAGGGTATAGAGATGATGAATACCAAGGAGATTATGGACCTGGCACTGGAGATGTCCGGGATGGACGAGGTGCCCGGGGATTCGGGCATCATGGTTCCCTGCGATGAGGTCAAGACGGTGATGATGGGCATCGATATCGACACCGCGGACCTCTTTTTGGCGCGCGAGCTCGGCGCCGATCTCGTGATCGCCCATCACCCGGTCAGTGGCGCACCCGCCGTCGGGTTACATACGGTAATGAAGCGGCAGATCGAGCTGATGATGCGCTGTGGCATCCCCATTAACAAGGCCCAGAAGGTGCTGCAAAAGCGGATCGATGCCACCGAGCGCGGAGCGCACCCCAAGAACTTCGACAAGGTGGGACAGGCGGCCAAACTCATCGGAATGCCCTTGATGAATATCCACATGCCGCTGGATATTATCACCGAGAACATCATCCAGGCCGCGCTCGATAGTGGCCTCAATGATGAATCCACGGTAGGTGATGTTGTAGAGACGCTGAAGCAGATTCCCGAGTACCAGGGAGATGTTTCCGGTCCGACCATTCGTGTTGGGGGGGCTAAAGACTACGCGGGCAAGGTTTTCGCCAGCGTCGCGGGCGGGACCAATGGTGGACCCGACGTGATGAAGGCTTACTTCGAGGCCGGCGTGGGTACCCTGGTCCTGATGCACATCCCCGAGGATGGGCTTAACGCGGTGAAAGAACAGGGAATCGGCAACGTGGTCATCGCGGGGCATATGCGCTCGGATTCCGTCGGTATCAACAAGTTCCTCGACGCACTGGGGGACCGTGGACTGGAGACCATCCCCATGGGAGGCATCCTGCGCCAGTAGGATCTTGTAGAAGTTGTCAGTGATGAGCGGTCACGCGCCAGGTGCGGTGACCGCTCATTCATGCGCATCCGCGGCGCCGGGCGGTTCGTATTTTGGGCGTCGATCGGTGTGGCCACGGTCCCACCGTGAGCCTATCGGCCGTGCCAGGCTGGTCCGGGTTGTCCCGGGGGAACGGTGCCCTTGATATCGATCACGGGTGTATCGTGCAGGGCGTCCAACCCTTCTACGTATAGCACATTCGCGTCGCGATCCAGTAGGCGTACCTCGGTCACCCCCAGTGGATTGGGACGCGCCGGGCTGCGGGTCGCGAATACGCCGCGCAGCGGCAAATCTTTCCTTCGCATCGGGTGTACCCGGGTGGTCCCCCGATCGTCCGCCCCCTTCTGATCGAACCAGAAGACGACCAGCAGGTGGCGATATTCCTCGATGCCGAGGAGTGCATCGGAGAACGCCTCTAGCACGGTGATTTTCGATCGCACATCGGACCATCCCCGTGGCGGTCGCCGGATTATCCCGTTTTCCACGTATCCTATGGCCTGTAGTTGCATACGACCCCGCGACATCTACTCTGGTCCTTGGGTTCGACCTTGCACCGCCATTGCGGCCTCCTCCAGTACGCCGAACAGGAGCTCGGGGACGGGGGTCTCGGCGAACTCGGGTGCCGTGAGCGGATGGGGCTCGACGGCTATCGGGTTGGTGGTCCGGGCACCGACCACGACCCGGGAGATGCCCGCGCGCCTGATCACGGTGGCGCACATGAGGCAGGGTTCCCCGCTGGCGTAGAGCGTCGTCCCCGGTATTGCGGTGACCTGCATCGATCGCGTCGCGTTGCGGACGGCCTCCATTTCTGCATGCCACGATGGATCGTGTTCACTGCACTCTCGGTTTCTACCCTCGGCCACTAAGCGCCCCTCCGCATCCGTGATGACCGAACCGAAGGGGTGGTCACCGGCATCCAGGGCTTGCTTGGCCAGTTCTATGCACCGTTGCATCATCTTTTCATCCTGTGACATGTTTACCACCTCTCCTCCTTGCTTCTTTGCGCGGGCATCTCCTCCTGCACGCTCGGCGGGCACCGGCTTTTAGCTGCGGGCCCTAAAGCGATACAATAGACGAGAGTTTGGGCGTAGGAGGTGAGGATGTTCCAGGAATCCACCGGTCGACATTTCGCGCAAATGCCCGTGGAAGCGTTCCTCGAGGCCCTGGCTTCGGATGATCCGGTACCGGGTGCTGGTCCCGCCTCCGCACACGCGGGTGCCGTTGCGGCGGCCATCGTCCATTTCGTGGCGGGAAACAACCTGCGACGCTCCCGGGATACGGATCGCGGACCCTGGCTGGTCGAGGTTCACGAGGAGTCGGAGTTGCTCCGGGAGGAGTTCTCCGACCTTGTGGGCGAGGATGCGGATATCTACCACCAGGTAATGGCAGCACTCGCTCTACCCAAGGATACCGATGCAGAGAAGAAGACCCGTTCCCGGGTGTTGGAATCGGCCATGAAGCACGCAACGGAGGTACCGTTGCGTATCATGGAACGCGCACTGGCGACATACCGACTGGCGGAGCGGTTGGTGCGGGATGGATCGAAAACGGCTGCCCCGGATGCATTGCTGGCAGTGGAGCTGGCCGTCGCCGTGATACGAGGCAATGCCGCCATGGTGTCGGCGAACGTCGGACGGCTGGAGGATGCGGAATACCGGCGGCGTGCTTTGTGCCAGTCCGATCGCATCTTGGCGGCCCTGGACGTCGAGGCGGTACGCTCCATTATTCACCTGCGCGGAATCGCGCATGAAGAAAATTCTTGAAGGAGTGAGAATGAACCCATGAAGAGCGATATCCAGATCGCCCAGGAAGCCAACACGAAGCACATCGTCGAGATTGCTGAACAACTGGGGCTACAGGAGAAGGATCTCGAGCTGTACGGCACCAACAAGGCCAAGGTTCGTTTTGAGACCATCGAAGAACTGGAGAAGAGACCTTCTGGAAAACTGGTTTTGGTCACGGCGATCACGCCCACCGCTGCTGGCGAGGGAAAGACCACGACGACCGTCGGTCTTGGCATGGCCCTAAGCAAGATGGAAAAGGACGCAATGATCGCCATCCGTGAGCCCTCCCTCGGCCCCTGTTTCGGGATCAAGGGTGGCGCGGCCGGCGGTGGATATGCCCAGGTGGTGCCGATGGAAGACATCAACCTGCACTTCACCGGGGACATGCATGCCATCGGCGCCGCGAACAACCTCATGGCGGCTATGGTGGATAATCACCTGCAGCAGGGCAATACCCTGAACATAGATCCCCGCCGCATCCAGGTGAAGCGCGCGGTGGACATGAATGACCGGGCGCTACGCAATATCGTGGTCGGCCTAGGTGGCATCACCCAGGGCGTACCCCGCGAGGACAACTTCCTTATCACGGTTGCCTCGGAGATCATGGCGATCCTTTGCCTGGCCCACGACCTCGAGGACCTCAAGAAGCGACTGGGCCGGATCGTGGTCGGGTGGACCTACGACCGTGACCCCGTGACCGCGGCGGATATCCAGGCGCATGGCGCCATGGCAGCGCTTCTCAAGGATGCCCTGAAGCCGAACCTGGTCCAGACCCTCGAGAACACTCCCGCATTTGTCCACGGTGGTCCCTTCGCCAACATCGCCCACGGATGTAACAGTCTTATCGCTACCCGCACCGGGATGAAGATGGCGGATATCCTGGTTACCGAGGCCGGGTTTGGCGCCGACCTCGGGGCAGAGAAGTTCTTCGACATCAAGTGCCGTTTCGGAGGACTCGAGCCCGATGCCGTGGTCCTGGTTGCCACCGCCCGTGCATTGAAGCTACATGGTGGCGTAAACAAGAAGGATCTGGAGGATGAGGATGTCGAGGCCGTGAAGACGGGACTGGATAACCTCGATGCCCACGTCGAGAATATTCGCAAGTTCGGCCTCGAGCCCGTCGTGGCGATCAACCGTTTCCCGACCGATACGGAAGCAGAGCTTCAGGCGATCGCCGAGCACTGTGCAGAAACCAACGTGCGCTTCGCACTCTCGGAGGTATTCGCCAAGGGCGGAGAAGGAGGCCTGGAGCTGGCAGAGGCCGTGCTGGACATTCTCGAAAAGGGCGAGAGTGACTTCCGGGTATTGTACGACGACGAGATGGCGCTGGAGGAAAAGATCGAAACTATTGCCCGCGAGATATACGGCGCCGATGGTGTGGACATCGCCCGCCCGGCGCAGTTGATGATCAATCGCCTCAAGCGCGTCGGATTGACGAATATGCCCGTTTGCATGGCGAAAACGCAGTACTCGCTAAGCGATGATCCGACCCTTCTGAATCGACCGAGTGGTTTCCGCATCACCGTCCGTGACGTGACGGTCTCCGCGGGTGCAGGATTTGCGGTCGCACTCACCGGGGATGTCATGACGATGCCGGGGCTTCCCAAGCGTCCCGCCGCTGTAGACATCGATATTGACGAAAAGGGACAGATCACCGGGTTGTTCTAAGCGCCAAAGGTCCCGGCAACTGAAACGCGATTGCCTTGGGCGGGGCCCGTGCCCCGCCCAAGTTATGGCAGGAGAAGGAGAGGCGAGATGTGCGGCCGGACGCGCTGGACGCGCGAAGACGTGGTGACTTCCACCCAGGATGTCGCCCGGGACCTGATCGATCGTGGTGCGATCATGGAGCGGGCGGTGGTGCTCGCACGATGTCAATCGGGTGGACGGGGACGCGGGGGGAAGGCATGGACATCCCCTCCCGGGGGACTTTGGATGACGCTTGTGTCCCGACTCGCCAGCGATATTTCCCGGCGCGGATTGTATCCACTGGTGGCCGGCATATCGGCTGTGGATGCCGTGGAGCACGTCACCGGACTCCGCCCCCACCTCAAGTGGCCCAATGACCTTCTCCTCGGCGAGGGCAAGCTCGGTGGGATCCTGTGCGAGACCGCCGGCCCTTTCGTCCTGGTGGGCCTGGGTGTCAATGTATGTACTGGCGCGATGCGGATTCCATCGCCCCCGGGGTCGCTGCAGCCGGTCGACCTTTCGCGAGCGCGCCCTGACATGAATTGTAGCGAGGCACGGGGCTGGGTCGAGGCCATAGCCCGGGCGTTCGATGTCAGGATGTGTGCCTGGGAAGACTGCATCGGAAGTAGACCCTCCGAAATACTTGATGCGTGGAAAGAACGTTCGCAGATGATCGGTGCGCGCGTCGAGGTGCGAACCGGGCGGGAACAGTTCTGCGCTACGGTCTTGGACCTGGACGTCTCCGGCGGCCTTATGGTCGTCGATGAGGCTGGATCGTCTAGGATCCTGCACTCGGCGGACGTGAGCGTTCGGCTTTAGGGAGTGGATGCGATTGGTGCAACACGAGAGAACCATTACCGATATAGCGGGTTTTGGGGTTGGCCATCATACCGATGTCGAGGCGGGCACGGGTTTGACGGTGATCGTCGCCCCGGAGGGATCCACCGGGGCCGCCGACGTGCGGGGAGGAGCGCCGGGTACCCGTGAAACGGAGATGCTTCGCCCGGAGAACTCTGTCGATCGCGTCGATGCGATCCTCCTTGCCGGCGGAAGTGCCTTTGGGTTGGATGCGGCGGCGGGGGTGATGCGATGGCTTCGCGAACAGGGTCGTGGCTTTCGCATCGGGGACGCCATCATACCTATCGTCCCCGGGGCGGTCATTTTCGATGAGGGTGCACGACGCGGGTTGGCCCCTGACCAGGCGGCCGGCTATCGCGCCATGCAGGCGTTGACCTACTCCTCCTGTCCCACGGGTCGGGTGGGTGCGGGCACCGGCGCCACGGTTGGTAAGACAATGGGTTTCGATCGCGCGCAGCCGGGCGGCTTGGGTAGCGCCTCGGTTTCCCTTCCGGGTGGTGTCACTGTCGCCGCATTGGCCGTGGTGAATGCCCTGGGGGACGTCGTCGACGCAGGTGGCCGGGTATTGGCCGGCCTCACCGGGAATGCTCTCGAGGGTACCGAGAATATGATCCTCGGGGGACAGGCGGGTGGCGCGCCCATGGCGAACACCACCCTGGTCGTGGTGGCCACCGATGCCGGTCTAAGCAAAGCCGAAGCCCTGCGGGTATCGATCATGGCGGGCGATGGGCTTGCCCGTTCCATTCGGCCGGTTCATACGCCCATGGACGGTGACGTCGTTTTCACTGTCTCATCAGGTCGGCGGCGAGCGGATCTCTTGTCGGTTGGGACCGCTGCGGCCGTGGCGGTCGAGCGGGCAGTGCGTGATTCAGTTTGTGAGCGCGACGCGTCGAGAATTGACGGTTCTTGATGGTCACGCGGATGCAGAAGTGATAAGCTGCATCACGATCCCCGAGAGCCGTGACCTGCAGGGTGCGGACTCTCCCCAGGGGAGCACAAGTCGAGATGATGACGACCGTCATCCCGGGTGGAGACGGAACGGAGGATGGAACATTGAAAAAGCTATCACTCAGGCAGGTTGTACTTGCCGGTATCCTGGGGGCTTTGATCGCGGCACTGGGTTTCACACCGCTGGGGATGATACCCGTGCCGACCCCGGCCGGTTCCGCCACGATCCTACATGTGCCGGTCATCCTCGGAGCCATCCTTGAAGGCCCATTGTTCGGGGCATCGGTGGGGTTCCTTTTCGGGGCCGTGAGCTTTTGGCGTGCCCTGGTCGCCCCGGCGAATCCGATCGCCCAAGTGATGTTTACGGATCCGTTTACCGCGTTCGTGCCCCGGATCCTGATCGGATTGGCGGCCTACTACGCCTTCTTCGTGGCGCGCCGCCCCCGAGGTCGCGTCACCATCGGTATACTCTCGGGTATCCTCGTGTGGGACCTGGGATATCGAATGGCCGTTCACTATGGCTGGGTAGGTGGGCCCTGGCCAGGATACCTGTTCTTCCTGCCCCTGGGCATTGCGGCGGCCTGGCTCACGTTACGGGTACTGTCGGGGGATGGTGCCCCGGTAGTCGCGGCGGCAATTGCAGGGAGTGCCACGAATACCGTGGGCGTGATGGGGCTCGTGGTCCTACGCGGGATCCTCCCGCTACCCGCAGCCTCGGTAGTAGCAGTCGTACACGGTATTCCGGAAGCGCTGGTTGCGGCGGTACTGACGCTATTATTGTACGGTGCCCTTTCGGCCCAGCGTTGGACGCGAGGAGGGAATTGACGTGATCCTGGCCATCGATGTGGGGAACTCCAACCTGGCCCTCGGGGTCTATGAAGGTGAGAGGTTGGTGGAGCATTGGCGGCTCTCCACTGCGTCCCAGGCGACCGCGGACGATTTGGGCATCGCCGTTCGGACGCTCATGGGATACAATGGGCTTTCCGTTGAATTGATTGAGGCGGTCGTATATGCTACCGTGGTACCGCCGCTGGTGGGGCCGATGGAGGAGATGTGCCGGCGCTACCTGGGTGCGACGCCATTGAAGGTGGGCCCCGGTACGAAGACGGGGATCGATATCAAGTACCAGAATCCACGTGAAGTGGGGCCAGACCGTATCGCCAATGCGGTGGCCGCCCAGCATCTATTCGGCAGTCCTTCGGTGGTGGTGGACTTTGGTACGGCGACGACGTTCGATGTCATTTCCGCGGAAGGGCATTACGCCGGGGGTGTAATCCTTCCCGGTGTCGGGGTTTCCTCCGAAGCATTGTTCGAGCGTGCCGCCCGGCTTCCCCGGGTAGACCTCTATCGACCGGAGAAGACGGTTGGCAAGAACACTGCCGACAGCATCCGATCCGGCATCATCAACGGCTACGCCGGATCGGTGGATGCGATCGTGGCCAAGATCGCGCGGGAGAATGGATCCCCCCGGCGCGTTGTGGCCACCGGTGGCTGGGCAGGAGTTATCGCCCCGGAGTGTGAAAGTGTACATGAAGTGGATCCGTACTTGACCCTGGAGGGGTTGCGTATCATATACTTACGCAACCAGATGTGTCAGAGGGGAGGGGCTCACGGATGATAGAAATGGAACTCATTACGGTCGGTATGGCCCCCAAGGGAGACGGGAATGTCCTCGTTTTGCGGGAAACCCACGGCGAACGGCTGCTGATTCTTGGAATTGGTTTCGCAGAGGCCAGCTCGATCGCCATGGCCGCCGAGGAGGTACCCACGCCGCGCCCCATGACCCACGATCTCATGGTGAATCTCATCAACCGCCTGGGAGGCTCGTTAATCCGGGTGGTCGTACATGATATGCGCGACGATACGTTTATCGGACAGATCGAGGTAGACACGGAGAATGGTATTCTCGAGATCGATGCGCGACCCAGCGATAGCATTGCGCTGGCGGTTCGCGAGCACTGTCCGATCTACGTCTCCGATATGGTACTGGAGTTGGCTGCCGTGACCCAGGACATGATCGGTGACGACAGCGAAGAATTCGAATAGCCAGATCGCGCGTATGGCGCCCGGCTATCCTGAGGGCCCACTCTCCTCGCGGAGAGGGGCCCTCGATTGGTTTCGGTGCGGGCGTGTCCGGTGGGTGGGCTAATACGCCCGGGCGAATACGGCGCGATGTGCGCCGGTGGTGCCGCACCCGGGACACACGGGGATTGTCCCATCTCCCTCAAAGGGGATACAGCGTAGTGTTGTACCCGTTTCCTCCTTGATCTTTCGCTCGCAGGCATCGTCACCACACCAGCCCGCCTCGATAAAACCGCGATTCTTCTCCATGATCTCGCGGATTTCCTCCACGGATTTCGCGGTATACGTATTGGCCCGGCGGTATTCGAGGGCGCGCTGGAACAGTCCATCCTGGATCTCATCCAGTAACGATTCCAGTCGTGCCGTGAGAGCATGCCTGGGGACGGGCTCTTTCTCGCCGGTATCCCGACGGACGAGCATCACCTGGTCAGAATCCAGGTCTCGGGGGCCCAGTTCAATCCGGATGGGCACACCCCGCATCTCCCACTCGTTGAACTTCCATCCCGGCGTATGCTCTTCCCGGTCGTCGAGATGGATGCGGAAACCCGC
>PUNF01000125.1 GCA_003552525.1 Clostridia bacterium
GAGGTAGTTTGCGCCCACGTTCATCAGCTCGACCCCGTCGAGTGCGCCGCGGCCCATGTGGGGTGCCGCCGCGGCGTGGGTGGGTGTGCCGGTGAAGTGAAACACGATGGAGTTCATCGCGAGCGACGACGCGGCCCAGACGTTGTTCGACGACATGGGGTGCCAGGTAAGGCAGGCGTCGAGGTCATCGAATACGCCATCGCGCGCCATGAACACCTTGCCGACCAGGGTCTCTTCGGCCGGACAGCCGTAATAGCGGACGGTACCGCGAATCTCGCCCGCATCGATGGCTTCCTTGATGGCCAGTGCGGCCCCTACGCCGGCGACACCGAGCAGGTTATGTCCGCAGCCGTGGCCCGGGGCTCCCTTTTCCACCGGTTCGCGTTCAGCCGTCACCTTTTGCGATAAGCCGGGCAACGCATCATACTCGCCCAGGATGCCCAGGATGGGGCGCCCCGACCCGTATTCCGCGACGAAGGCGGTGGGCTGATCACCCACACCAGTGGTCATTTCGAACCCCGCATCCTTTAGGGCCTTCTGTTGTAGCTCTGCCGCGTATTCTTCCGCGAGACCGACCTCTGGGCACTCCCAGATCTTGTGCGCCATGTCCCTTAGAAAATCCTCGTTTTCGTCAAGCCATGCGAATAGCTTCTCCTTGGACACGAACTACCCCACCTTTCTCGTGACCGGGGTCATCATTACATGTTCCGCGCACGTCGTTGTTTCGGCGCTACAGGGTCAGTTTAGGTCCTGATCATGCCCCGCTCAAACATCCATCGGCCGACGGCGATGGTACCGAAAACCGATACGATAATGACGGCGTACGAGGGCACCCCGGGCAGGAAGGCCAGGTATCCCTCGCGCAACAGCCACGTCATGAATCCTCCGATCACCAGCGCCACCACGCCGATCTTCGGCTGGGCCAGGGCGAATTGGACGAATATGGCGCCGAAGATCGCGGGGAGGATGTTGTCGAAAGCCGCCCGGACCCCTTCGGGCAGGGCATCGATCAGTGCCGCACCCAGGATGACCCCGATGGTCAGGATGATGACGTTCACGATGATGGACGCGGCGACTCCCAGGGTGGAGATGATGGCACCCTCGTTCGTCCCCGCCTCTACGCCCGCGGATTCCTGTGCCACCGCTGCACACGGGAGCCGCAGGTTGGAGATATTGCCGGACATGAAGGCCATGTACGTGCCCGGGATCCCGAGCACGGGGAAGTACGAAATCGGTTCTACGATCCAGAAGGCTCCGCTTACGCTGATGATGGACACGAATCCGGCGAGGATGGCGGCGGACGTCGGCATAACGCCGAACACGGTCGCCAGCACGAACACCGGACCAAAGGAAAGCACGGCCGCCGTCAGGTTGGTGATCATCCCCCACCGGGAAATGAACGGAATGTATTCGTCCTCGAAGACGTTAGCAGTAGTCCCTACCTCTTCGGACATGGATATACCCTCCAATCATCGACCGGGTGTTCCTACATGAAAAATGAGGCGATGATCATGCCGGTGAACATCGATATCCCCAGCGACCATTCGCGCAGCCACTGGAGATTCCGTGAGCGGGCAGTCGTCAGCAAGATGCCCATGGTCAGGGCCCCGATGGCCCATGCGATGGTCTGGTGGTCGAAGCGAAGAATGCGCTCGGTGGACAGGTATGCGAAGGCACCGAGCATCGCGCAAATGGTGATCACCGGTAGCAGTGCCTCGCGACCGCCGGCCAGCTTCCTGCGAATTGCCTCCATGTTTGGCGTGAAAAGACCCGTGATCACGAGCCAGCCCACGGCTCCCAGTGTCATGGTCCAAACGGCGTTGGCGAAGGCGGTGACATTCATGTCCGGTGCGCCGAGTTCGATACCGACGGCCTCGGTCCCAAAGCCGGCGGCCATGAGCTCGAACATGACCGATCCGATGAAGGAGAGGCGCATCCAGGAGATGGCGCCACCCAGGCTGACCAGCAGGGCGACCATGCCCATGAGGATGGCCACCGCGGGTCCCACGGCGGAAATGGCGCCGCTACGAAAACCGGCGCGCAATTGCTCGTCGGTGAGTCCGACTTTCTTCCCATCGATCCACGATCTACGAAGGAATAGGATTGCCTGGCACAAGCAGACGATGACGGCGAGCGACGCTGCGATCCACATCGGCAGGCTATTGGCGATATCCAAGTAGTCCACGAATCATCCCTCCCTGGTGACGGGGTCCTCGCGTCTTGGTTTGAGTATCGGTGCATATTCGCGGCCAATAGTACACTGGATGACGCAGAATGGGGTGGGTGTCCTGCTCCTGTAAAATATGTTATTCGATGGTCGTAGTCAAAATCCTCTTTTGGCATACGGATTGTCTGGATTAAGGTTGGCACCATATAGGATGCCGTACATATGTTTGTGCTATATGGCATGATATCGTACATTCGTTCGCACCCCCGGTTCGTGTTTCACCCGTCACTGGGATACTCGGCCTGACCGGCCGATGCAGGGTGTGGAGGCTTTGCGGGTGTGACGCCAGGCGTCCCCGGGATGGATTGGGTGTTCCCTTTCGATCGCTGCGGTGCGGGGAGGAACGGTGTGCGCACCGGAGAAAACCAAGGGATACGAAGTTATCGATTTTGCACGACGACCGCGCGATCTGTCGCTTAGAAGGGGTGACGAAGAATGCAAATGCCAATTCTACGGGTGAATCTTAGCTCGGGAGATACCGGGGTGTTCAACCCGCCCGAGGAATACGAAGAGCAATACTTCGGGGGAAGTGGTCTCGCGTTCCGCCTGGTGGCCGACGGACCACTGGATGTCGACCCCATGGGACCGGAGAATCCGCTGTACATGATGGCGGGATTGTTGACCGGTATCGCCGTCCCGACCGCGTGCAAGGGCTCTATGGTGGCCCGCTCACCCCTCAGTGGCCTGTGGACCGAGTCCACCGTGGGCGGATACTGGCCCAAGGCGTTGCGCTGGGCCGGGTACGCGGGGATCGTGTTCACCGGCCGCGCACCGGAACCCGTCTATCTTTTCATCGATGGTGACACCATCGAACTCCGACCGGCGGGGGACCTGTGGGGCCAGGATACCTTCGAGACAACGGGGGAACTGCAGAACACACTCGGTGAAGGAACGGAAGTCGCGACCATCGGACCGGCCGGCGAGAATGGTGTGCGCTTCGCCTCGATCATGGTTGGCGGGAAGGATGCGCGGGCCGCCGGGCGCACGGGCATGGGAGCGGTGATGGGTGCGAAGAACCTCAAGGCCGTGGCCATCCGCGGCGGCACACGTACGAAGCCAACCGATCACGATGCCATGATGGCCTTGAACCGGGAGTACATCCCCGGCATCCGGGAGAGGTCCGAGGCCCTGGGCCAGTTCGGCACGCCCGGCTCCATGCAGGCCGTGGAATTCTCCGGTGACCTCCCCATCAAGAACTGGTACCAGGGGAACTGGGAGTCCGGGGCAGAGTCCATCAGCGGACAACGGATGGCGGCGGAGGTCCTGGAGGACCATTATGCCTGCTTCGCCTGTCCCATTCGCTGCGGTAAGGAAGTTCGGGTCAATCGCGGTGACTTCGCCGGGACGATATCCCACGGGCCCGAGTACGAGACCTGCGCTGCCTTCGGTTCCATGGTGCTCAACGATGACCTCGACGTGTTGATCGAGGCGAACGACCTGGCCAACCGCCTGGGGCTCGATACGATATCGGCCGGGGCGGCCATCGCCTTCGCTATGGAATGCGCGGAGCACGGCATCATCGACGAGGACCTGCCGTGGGGTTCACCGGACGTCCTGGTCGGGCTGATCCGGGATATTGCCCATCGCCGCGGGGTCGGTGACCTCCTGGCGGACGGGACGCGGATGGCGGCCGCGAGATTGGGACCCCTGGCCGAGGAGTACGTGGTGGAGACCAAGGGACTGGAGGTCGCCTATCACGACCCGAGGGCATTCACCAGCATGGCGGTGTCCTATGCCACCGGCGCGCGCGGCGGGTGTCACCTGGAGGGACTGACGTACTACGTAGAAGGCGGTGCCTTCCCGGGGCACAAGCTCGCCCTCGACGACGAATGGGATCGTGCGAGCAGCGACGACAAGGCCATCCTGGCCATCCGGATGCAGGATTACCTGGGCACGCTGAATGCGCTCGGCATCTGTAAGTTCATCCTGCGCGGGCATATTGGCCCGGTCGAGATGGCCGAATGGGTCGCCGCTGTGACGGGATGGGAGATGGATGCGGAATCCCTCATGCGGACGGGGGAACGCCTGTTCAACCTCAAGCGCCTGGTCAACGCAGAACTGGGGATCAGCCGCAAGGACGATCGGCTGTCACCTCGCCTTCTCAGTCACCCGCGCCCGACGGGTGGCGCAAAGGGCGTGCTGCCCCACCTGGGCAAGATGCTCAACGATTATTACCAGGCGCGCGGATGGACGGAAGAGGGACTCCCGGGGAAACGGACCCGGGAACGCCTGCAACTCGCAGAAGTACTGGGAGGAGACCACGTTGAATAGGGAAGAAATCGTAAGAAAGCAACGCGAGCACGTATACGGTGCGGTGACCACCTATTACGAGGAGCCGCTGGTATTGGAGCGGGGCGAGGGCATGCGCGTGTGGGATGCGGATGGCACCGAGTACCTCGACTTTTTCGGCGGGATCCTGACGGTGAGCCTGGGCCATTGCCATCCCGAGGTGACGGGCCGGATGAAGGAGCAGTTGGACACCCTCGGGCACACGTCCACGCTTTACATCACGGCACCGCAGGCGGAGTTGGCGGAGCGGCTGGTCCGTCGGGCGCCGGGCAACCTGCGTCGAGCATTTTTCACCAACAGCGGCACCGAGGCGGACGAGACCGCGGTGCTTTCCGCGCAGATGTACACGGGTCGGCAGGAGCTGGTGGCGCTTCGGCACAGTTACAGTGGTCGTTCCATGCTGGCGATGTCTTTGACGGCCCACAATTCCTGGCGCATCGGGGGCACCCACATTGCCGGGATCAAGCACGCGGCCAGTCCGTATTGTTACCGTTGCGCCTTTGGCCTGGAGTATCCGGCGTGTGATTTGCGTTGTGCCCGGGACATCGAGGAGTTGATCCAGACGACCACGTCGGGTGGCATCGCGGCCTTCATCGCCGAGCCCATCCAGGGCGTGGGTGGTTTCATCACACCGCCGCCGGAGTATTTCGAGGTGGCCGTGGAGATCATCCGTCGTTACGGTGGCGTGTTCATCTGCGACGAGGTGCAGACTGGTTTCGGTCGCACCGGGGACCACTGGTTTGGCATCGAGCACTGGGGCGTGGAGCCCGACATGATCACCGGTGCGAAGGGTATCGCCAACGGTGCGCCCATGGGGGTGACGCTGGCGACCGAGGAGGTGGCGGCGGCCTGGCAGGGCAGTACCATTTCCACTTTCGGTGGCAATCCCATCAGCAGCAGTGCGGCGCTCGCGACGCTGGACGTGATGGAGGCCGAGGATATTCCTGCGCGGAGTGCGCGCATGGGTGCGCGGTTGCGCGAGGGATTGGACGCTTTGGCGGAGACCTATCCCTGCATCGGTGACGTGCGGGGCATGGGGTTGATGCAGGGCGTGGAACTCGTGGATGCGGAGGAGAACCCGGCGCCGGAAAAGGTGGCCCGGGTCTTCGAGGAAACCCGCCGGCACGGTTTGCTCATTGGCCGGGGCGGACTGTTTAACAATGTCCTTCGCATCTCGCCGCCGATGCTCTGCTCGTCGGACGATGTCGACCGGGCACTGGAGGTGCTCCGGATGGCCTTCGAGGCCGTGGAGGAGGCCTGAACATGCGGGTACAGGTCACGTTGAACGGACACCTGAGCTGGTACACGGAATCGAAGGAGAAGGAGATGACGCTGGAGTTGCCGGAGGGGGCGACGGTCGGGGACCTGATCGAACCCCTCGGCGTCCCGCCGGTCGAGGTGGCTTTCGCGACGGTGGAAGACGAGCGGGTGGCGACGGATTACGCGCTCGCCGAGGGAACCAGGGTTTCGCTCGCACCCGTCATCGCCGGCGGCTAGTCTTCCCTTCCCGGCAAGAACCGACGCACGTACGAGGGCCCCGGGAGACCGGGGCCCTCGCGATGCCGATTGACTCGAGGGGGAGTCGAGCACTCAGCGACATACACAGGTTTCGAGACTCAGCGCAACCCGTCAAGGCGCGTCGGGCGCGGTATGAGTGATTCACAGAACTCGTGGCGCGAGGTGCGGGCCGGGTAGGGCTCACGGCGAACACCGCGCTGTACCACCGATTGCTTGCTGACCGCGATTTCCGGCCGTCGACTGTGGACGCGGATCTCGGGATCGCCGTAGTTCACCAGGTAGACCGGGATGAGCGCACATCCCATCTCGGTCAGGATCCGTACCCGGTGATGCCCATCGAGGATGACCATCGAATCCCGGTCGACGATGACCGGCCGGTAAAGCACACCCTCGTGGACCAACTGGTTGCGAAGCGCCTCCAGTCGCTCGGGCACGGTGGCCTCGTGGGGGAGCAGGACCCCGCACTCCACGTAGCCGAAGGCATGACCGGTGGCGTGGGGTGTAATCGGGTTGACCGGCTCCGGGGCGTTCACCGTGCGTCACCTCCACCATCCATCACCGGCAGCCGTTCGAGGGCGGCCTGGATCTCGGATTCGGGGTAGTGGTAATCCTGCAGTTCGCCGGCGAGGTAGGCCTCGTAGGCGCCCAGGTCGAAGTGACCGTGTCCGCTGAGGCACATCAGGATGGCGGGCTCGGTGCCGGCCTCGCGCGCCTCCTCCACCAGGTCCAACGTCGCGCGGATGGCGTGGGCGGACTCCGGGGCGGGGAGGACGCCCTCGGTCCGGGCGAACGTCATCGCGGCCTCGAAGGTCGCCAGCTGCTCCACGGAGCGGGCTTCGAGGAGCCCGTTTTCCGCGAGGAGGCTCACCAGGGGTGCCTCGCCGTGATAGCGCAGACCGCCGGCGTGGAACCCGGGCGGGACGAAATCGTGGCCCAGGGTATGCATCTTGACCAGCGGTGTCATGCCCGCGCTGTCGCCGAAATCGTAGGCGTAGGTGCCGCGGGTCAGGGTGGGGCACGCGGCCGGCTCGACGGCGATGGCCCGGGGACCCTGTTCGCCGCGGCGGAGGGCATCCCCGATGAAGGGGAAGGCCAGCCCGGCGAAGTTGCTTCCACCCCCGCAGCATCCCACCAAGAAGTCCGGATTATCGCCGGCGAGGGACAGCTGTGCCTGGGCTTCCAGGCCGATCACGCTCTGGTGTACGAGCACGTGATTGAGCACGCTCCCGAGGGAATAGCAGGCGTCACCGTGTCCGGCGGCATCCTCGACGGCCTCGCTGATGGCGATGCCAAGGCTCCCGGGTGAATCGGGAAACTCCGCCAGCACGGCGCGCCCGGCCTCGGTTTCCGGGCTCGGGCTCGGGAAGACCTCGGCGCCGTAGACCTGCATCAGGGACCGGCGGTAGGGCTTTTGGTCGAAGCTGATCCGCACCATGTAGACGGTGCAGTCGAGGCCGAAAAAGGAAGAAGCCAGGGCCAGGGCGGAACCCCATTGCCCGGCACCCGTCTCCGTGGTGAGCCGGCGGGTGCCGTCGCGCTTGTTGTAATAGGCTTGCGCGATGGCCGTGTTGGGTTTGTGGCTGCCGGCCGGGCTCGTGCCCTCCTGCTTGTAATATATGCGGGCGGGGCTATCCAGGAATCGTTCCAGCCGACGGGCCCGGATCAACGGGCTCGGCCGCCAGAGGCGATACACGTCCAGGATCTCCCCGGGGATGTCGATGTGACGTTCCGCCGACATCTCCTGTTCGATGAGGGAGGGCGGAAAGATCGGGGCCAGCTCGTCCGGCCCCAGGGGTTCCTTCGTAGCCGGGTTGAGCGGTGGTTCGGGCGCTACCGGCAGGTCGGCGACGATATTGTACCACTGCGTGGGCATCTGTGCCTCCGGTAGTTCGTATTTCACGCGCTTTTCCATGTTGAACCGCTCCATTCCATTTGGACTACGCAGGGTGGGGGTAGCCCCATAAACGCAAAAAACCCGTCTCCTATTGGGGACGGGTCTCGTGGCCGTGGTGCCACCCCAGTTGGAGTCACCCAATGCCTTGGGCGCTCCACCTCAGTCAGCCTACGGGATCGACATCCTGGGATCCGATAGCTGCTCCCGGTAACGGGGGAATCCGGCAGATCCTACTGGCGGTGCGTTCGGTCTGCGGTTCACGGGTCCATTCCGTTGCTCCTACCGATCTCGGGCTTCCACTATCCCCGATTCGCTAGATCTGGCGGGTTGCACGTACTAGTCCCGATCATCACCCTGCCTTCAATTGTCGAAAACATATCACGGGAGAATCGGTGCTGTCAATATGTATGCGGTTAAAGTGCCAAAGGATTTTCCCGGGGGACTGAAAGCGCGCGGTGTTTTTGACGATGGAACGGGTGAGGCCGATCGAACGGAATCCGAGGAGGGATGACGGATGAAGACCCGAGGAGCCTTGGTAATGTTGTTGACCCTCGCTTTTGCCCTCATGCTGTTTCCCCTGGCTACACAGGCACGAAATGTGAACGCCGATCCGCCGGATCAGGCGGGGGACGCGTACGCGTTGCACCGGGAAATCCTCTCGACCCGGGGTGTGGTCGGTGGGGATGGTGAACCCGGGGATCATGTATCCCGGGAGACCTTCGCCACCTGGGTGGTCGCCCTGGCCGGATTGGAGCAGGCCGCGGCGTGGCTCGGGGAATGGGATGTGGACATCGCGGACATGGAGGCGGTGGATACGAAGAAGCGCGGGGACGTGGCGGCGCTTTACGCCGCGGAACTCATCGGGCCTGGGCACTTTCGCCCGGGGGACCCGGTGTCCGTGGCGGAGGCGGTGACGGTGCTCCTTCGGACCAAGGGCCGGGATGCAGAGCGGGATGCGGCGTACCCGCTGGGTCCGGTGGCCAAGGCGGCATCACTGGGGTTGGTCGAGGATTGGAGGCTCGCCCA
>PUNF01000095.1 GCA_003552525.1 Clostridia bacterium
ACCCATAGGCTACATCCCGCCAGATGAGTTCGAAAGGATCTACTACCGGTATCAAGAACACATGGCTATGGCGGCGGGACTCAACTAATGTACCCTCCGGAAAACCCGGGGCGGTTCAGATCTAGAGGGAAAAGAAGGTGGTGCACGGTGCATTCGACCGCTATGCGTAGCGTACACTGTGCTTGTTTGCAACCGAGTGGCATCATCACATGAAACGGATACTCGAGGACCGATCTAGCGGTAGGCGTGAGACTGTCATCGGGAAGGTTGCGCCGCATGAAGCCATATGTCGGGGCGCCACGGGAATGGCCCGATAGTCCACCAAGCAATAACCAAAAACACACCATCGGGCACGAGCGAAGGCCCACTCGTTGCCATACATCACGAGAATGGGCATCCAATACCCAATAGATGCGGGTCGAGTAAAGGCCGAGCGGCTTGGGTTCAAACGGTCAACGCAACACCCAGTAGTGGTCAGGGCTCAGACCCATCACCGGGGGACATAGATCGCACAGCCGCCGGACCGCCTATCGACACCCCACTCCCACTGCACACCACCGGGCCTCGCACGAATCACCAGTGCAGCGCCCCCACTTTCCCAGGAATCACCGATCGCGAGCACGTGTCCGCGCTCCTCGAGTGACTCCCTCGTGTGCCCGGGGAAACGATCTTCCATCCGCAACACCGTTTCGCGGTACAAGCTGGCGGGATCGGTGCCCGGGAAACTTGTCCACCGCGGATAATCCACGGCGGCCTGCGGAGTGAGGCCAAAATCAATGATGTGGCTGAGAACCTGCATGTTCCACTGTGGTTGACCATCACCCCCGGGTGTTCCGCCCACGGTAATACACCCATCGGCATCGCGAAGGAGGTAGCAGTTCAGCGTGTGCATGGTGCGCTTACCTGGTGCTATGACGTTCGGATGGTCTGGATGCAGGGAGAACCCCCGACCGGCTCGATTGTTCAAAAGCACACCGGTACCCGGGACCATGACCCCGGAGCCAAAAAGGTGAGACAAGCTGTGAATAAAGCTGCACGCGTTCCCCCACTGGTCGACCGCGCACAGGTACGTGGTATCTTCCGAGGGTGTCCCCGGGCACCATGGCTCATCCGAAGCCCATTCACCCAGGTCCTTCCGTCGCCGCGCAATATGGGCCGCTGACAAGAGGACTTCGTAGTCGAAATCGTCAAACGACGGATCTGCCACGTGGGCGTTCCGATCCGCGAAAGCCAGCTTCTTGATCTCTACCATCCGATGAATCCAGTCCGGGTCGTCGGGAGAACCCGTCGTGGGCAAAATGCCGTCAAGTATGGCTAAGCACTCCAAAAAGATCACGCCCTGCGAGACGGGGCGCTGGGAGAACACCCTGTGACCACGATAGGTCACCGAGGGGGGTACGTACACTTCGGCCACCTGGCCAGCCATTTCGTTCCCGTCGAAAAGCCCGCCTAGTTCCTCCATATGCGAGAGGAAAGCACGCGCAAATTCACCCCGGTAGAAATACTCGAGACCACCCTCCCCAATTCGCCCCAGTGTATCGGCCAAATCTTGCTGGTACAGGGTCGCTCCTTCGGCCAGTGGGCGATTATCCGGGCAGAATACCGCTGCAGCGCATTCATCTCCGAGAAGCATTTCTCGTTTCTGCTCCAGGCATCGTGCCAATTCCGCATTCACGCGTACGCCATCCGCAGCCAACCGAATAGCCGGCTCAAGCAAGTCCTCGATCGGCAGGCTGCCAAAGCGCTCCGCCGCCCCGATCAGCGCAGACACCTGGCCGGGCACCGCCACCGACCGTGCGCCGCTGTCCGGCATGACCGTCTCGCCACTTCCAGTGAATACTTCTCTTCGTGCGCCCGCGGGAGCCACGCCACTCGCGTTCAACCCGAAAACCGCATCGGATTCGACATCGTAATAGAGGGCGAAGGCATCCCCGCCGATACCGCAGTGTGCCGGGAGGACGACGTTGGTGGCAGCAGCACCGGCGATCGCGGCGTCCATCGCATTGCCCCCTGCGGCGAGGATTCCGGCTCCCACCTCCGTTGCAATCGGATGTGCAGTAGCCATCACGCCCCCGCGAGAATCAGGAGATCGACCGTTACACAAAAAGCATCAGATCCCTTCCAGATTCCTTCGCACGCAACACTGCTTATCCCAAGAAAACGGCGCCATAAACCATCGCGCCCACGATCACATATGCCGGGTGCGCCCTTTTCCAAACCATGAGAACAAAGGCAACAATGGCGATACCGGACATCTGCAACAGTCCGATATCCTGATAGGATCCGAGGAACATCCGAAACGTGAGAATCCCAAGCAAGACAGCGATTGCCGGGCGAATGAGGGTAGTCATCCGCTTGACCTTGGGAGAATGGCGAAAGCGAAGCAAGAGGCCCAGGAGCAAGACCATCATGATCAAAGAGGGTGCCACGGTGGCGAATACACCGATGATGGCCCCGAGTATACCCGCTTGTTCATAGCCGATAAAACCGGCCATTTTTGTGGCGATCGGACCTGGAAGCGCATTGCCGAGTGCCAGGACCTCGGCGAACTCTCCGACCGTCATCCAGCCATACCGCGAAACCACCTCGTGCTCGATGAGGGGAATCGTGGACGGACCACCACCATAACCCAGAAGGTTCGACACGAAAAAGGCGAGAAAGACCTCCCAATAGATCAAGTGTCTCCACCCTCTCCCTTGCCATCGCGGGTTTTCGAATCGGGCTTGAGCAATGCAAAACCCAGCAACAGTGCAATCACGATCGCAGGATGAACGCCCAACCATGAGATCACGAGCAGGCTCAGGAGGATTAGGCCGCCCGCTGCGAAAAGCCCCATGTCCGCCCAGGACCGGCGGACAAACTGCCAGGTGAGATCGGCCAGCATCACAGATACCACAGGCACTACGCCTGCGCTTAAACCCTGCACCCAAGCCTCATCCTTGTAGGCGGAGAGCGAGGTGAGCAATAGGATCATCAGGAATATCGTGGGCAGAATGAGGGCCAGTACAGAGACCAACATACCCGGGACACCCGCGATACGATAGCCGATATACCCACTCATCTTGGTCGCGATTGGACCCGGTAGGGTATTTCCGATGGCGAGGACGTCACCAAATTCCTGCGATGTCATCCACTTGTAGCGGGACACGACTTCGTCGTGGACCAGCGGGATCGAGGACGGACCTCCACCATAACCCAACATACCTACACGGAAAAAGGCGAGTATGAGTCGAACGTATTTCTCCATGGGATAGGATCTCCCCCACCATCTAGGCCGAGTGATTGTAGCACGGCACAAGAACCACGATGCGCCTCCATCCATGTTACGTCCGGTTGGGCGCAACGGCAAGCCCGCGCCGTTGTTAGCCCTACTGGTAACGCAATGCCTCGATCGGATCCAATTTCGCGGCCTGCGCCGCGGGATAGACACCGAAGAAAAGGCCAACCGCTAAGGAGAATCCAAACGCAAGCAGTACGGCATTGATCGTGACTGCTGTGGTTAGCCCGAAAAGGGTCACCACGCGAGCCAGGAACCAGCCGAGAAATATTCCGACCATTCCCCCACCGATGCTGAGGAGAGTCGACTCCACCAGGAACTGGGCCAGGATGTCACGCTTACGTGCACCCACGGCCTTTCGAATGCCGATCTCACGAGTTCGTTCCTTCACCGAAACCAGCATGATGTTCATGATGCCGATCCCGCCGACGAGCAAAGAGATCCCCGCGATCGCACCGAGCATCAACGTTAACGTTGCCGTTATGGTCCGGACAACGTCGAGGAGCTGTTCCTGGCTCGTCACATTAACCGAACGCTCTCGACCATACTTCAGGTCCATGATGGTGCGGATGTGGGTGACGGCAAGATCCGAGACTTGTGGGCTCTCGGCCTGCGCGTAAATACTGCTAATCCGATCCGTTGTGTATAGACGTTGAGCCGTGCTAAGGGGAAGAATCGCGACATCGTTCCCGCTTCCTCCAAAGCCCGCGTCCTGTGGCTCGAGCACACCTATGACGGTAAAGCCCTGCCCGTTAATATTTACCACTTCACCGATCGGGGCCCGTCCTCGGAAAAGGTCCTCAACCAAGCCGTCCCCGATCACCAGGACGCGCGTACGACGCTCGACATCGAGCGATTCGAAGAAGCGGCCTTGGGACAACTGCAGACCCGTGATGTGCCGGTACTCCGCGCCGACGCCCAGCACACTCACGTCATGGGTGTGAATTCCCCATTTGGCCTTGGTAGATCCCGCGTCGAATCGAGCGCTCGCCTGCAATACCGTCGGAACACGCCGCACAATCTCTTCCGCATCCCTGGCACTCAACTGTGTTCCACCCCTCGGACCAATGAGGATCGCATTGGCCCCGAGGCGGTCGATCTCTGCAGTGATTTCCTGTCCAGCGCCCTGGCCCACGGAAATCAGCGTGATAACAGCGGCGACCCCGATGATGATCCCGAGGGCAGTCAATGCCGAACGAAGAATGGATCCTCGCAGCCCACTGAGCGCTGAACGAAACGCTTCGGCCAGGTTCACGGTACCTCACCCGCCGTTTCTGCACTTGGACCATCACTCAGGATTTGTCCATCCAGCAGGCGGATGACACGCCTACAGTGCGTAGCCACTGCGGGATCATGGGTCACGACGATGACGGTTATCCCCGCGTCATTCAATCCTCCCAGGATCTCCATGATGTCACGCTGGGCCTGGGTATCCAGGTTGCCCGTGGGCTCATCGGCCAGGAGGATTGCCGGTCTTGTCGCCAGGCTGCGGGCGATCGCGACGCGCTGTTTCTGTCCGCCCGAAAGTTGGTTCGGCCGATGGCCGGTACGATCGGCCAGCCCCACCTGCTCAAGGGCATCCCGCGCAAGGACGGTCCGTTCCGCAGTGGGCAAACCACGATACGTAAGGGGTAGGCAAACATTCTCCAGTGCTGTCATGGACGGCAGGAGATTGAACTCCTGGAACACGAACCCGAGATGGCGATTACGCAAAACAGCCAGGGCGTCATCGTCCTTTATGGAAACGTCTTCACCCTCAAGGGTATACCTTCCCTCGGAGGGGCGATCCAGGCAACCAATGATATGCATCATCGTGGACTTGCCCGAACCCGAGGGCCCCATGATTCCAACCATCTCGCCCCGGAATATCTCGAGATCAACGCCACGGAGTGCATGGACTTCCACATCACCCATGTGGTAGGTCTTGTGGATACCGTCGAGATGAAGCACGGGTGTGGCCATCGGTTAGCCACCCCCGCCGGGACCCATGAAGAACATCATCTCCGTTTCTACGGCAGAAATGATCACTTCATCACCCGCTTCGATCCCCGACAGGATCTCCGTACGCACACCATCGGTTAGCCCGGTTTCTACCCCGCGTGCTTGTACCTCGCCGTCTTCTACCAGCCGAACGGACGCGCCGTCATCGGCGATAGTAATCGCTTCAGCCGGAACCGAGAGTACCGATTCCCGTCGATCAACTTCGATGGTTATGTCGGTCGACATCCCCACGCGCATCCTGTCCTCTGATGGAAGGCGAAGCGTTACCGGATACGTAGTCACGCCATCGCGCACGTCACCTGTCCGCGCAATCGCGTGCACTTCTGCGCTCACCGGGAATCCGGGTAACGCATCGAACTTCACTTCGGCAGTCATGCCTTCGGTCAAGGACGCAATTTCCAACTCATCCACGTCGATCACGATTTCGAAGGGGTCAAGGCATGCAATCTCTGCGATCGGGGCTCGAGCATTCAACCTTTCGCCCGGTTGCACATGAAGCCGGATCACTTCGCCCTCGATGGGACTCATGACCATCAGCTCATCGCGCTGCTCTCGCCGGCGCGCGAGTTGAACCTCCGCCTGGCGAACCCGCAGGAGGGCCTGCGTGACTCGTAGGGAGTGATCGGTGGTCGACAGGTGCATCACGGTCTCCCCTGCGTCCATGAAACGGCCCTCTCGAACCTCCATGGACTGAACCCTGCCCGCCTTTTCGGCGAAGACACGGATACGGGGAAGATCAACCGTTTCACCCGGGCGTACGATCATCGCATCGCCAACTTCCATGGTCACATTGCCCGAGAACCCGGATTCGATCAATCCAGCAGGGTTTTCCAGGGACAATGCCACGGTGGCGAGTGCAGAGGAATCTCCAGGGGTTGGCTCATCATTTACCTCGACAACTTCGGCCGAAACGAGTTCGTCGAAGCGTTCGAGGTACACGCTCGCGTCATCCCCCACTTCAATTCGCCCCGCAGTCGCGGGTGAAATGCGGAATTCGAACCGCGCCCTGCGATCGTCGACCATTTCGAAGAGCAGCGCATCCTTCGCGATGCGATCGCCAGCCTCCACCAGAACCCGAACAATGCGTCCTCTTGATGGCGCTACCACAGATTCTAAAGCGCCCGAGATCTCCGTGGGTACCGATTCGTCGGGCCCAATTCCCAGCGTCTCACGAAGACTCAATCGTGCGGACTCGAGGTCCATTTCTGCGGTTTGAACCTGGAACTCAAGATCTCTACTGGATAGGTGAACCACCTGATCATTCCGGGCAACTCTACTGCCTTCATCGGCGAAAACCTGTGAGACCTCACCGGAGGTTGGTGCGAGGACATCACGTATCTGTGAGGGTGCGAGCGGACCCGTTCCGGTGACCGTCAGCACGATATCCGCGGCCTCGGCGGTCGCCGTTACGTACCGTGGCTCTTGCGCCTGGCGGCCGAGGGATATCACGACGTACGTCGCCCCGCCAGCGATCACGAGTAGTACCAAGATTATAACCCATGCTCTGCGTGACAAATGTGTGTTGCCTCCCTTGCGATATCTTGTGCGCCCGGGATGCGCGCAGCACATCCCGGGATGAGTAAGCGTGTCAGTGCCTTCATACCATCGGACCCCTGAATGCAAGTGCGGGCCATTTGCACACTTGGCGGAGGTATTCGTCGCGCGAGTAAACGGCATTTGGGCCGTGGGCGCGGTCGATCAACAGGACACCATCGAGATGATCGATCTCGTGTTGCAGCAATTCCGCCACCGCATCACGCGCTTGCCAGGAGTGATTCTCTCCCTGGAGGTCCTGGTATTCCACGGTAATACTACGTGATCGACGTACCCATACCAAGAAGTCGGGCACACTAAGACAATCGTCCCATAGTGCCATCGTCTCCGTCGAAGAAAACACGATTCGGGGGTTCACAAGGTGCCGTGGTGCGTCGACATTCGTAAAGACCATTCGAACCGGGACCCCGATCTGTGGGGCGGCGATTCCGCGACCAAAGCCCAGGATCTGCCGGCATTCTTCCAGGGTATCCTGCAGATCGGACGCCATCTTGCACATCTGTGCATCCAATGGAAAGACCACCGGATCGCAGGATCTGCGGAGGAGTGGACAACCCAATTCCCTTACCCGTTGTGTCACCATGTTTTGCACCTGCAATCCATTTCTACCCGAGAAGATTATACATGATCAAAATTAGATGTTCTTGCGCATTCACGCGTGTGTCTCCTTCGCCTCGTCGACGGCAAGGCCAAACATCACACTACTACCGCTATCATCGCCGGCGAGTGGGTTGCTGTAGTCCGTCGGATGACATAAGCGTGACAGTCCGCGGGCAGCGATTACCTCGGCCATTACGCGCATATTAACACACCGTGCCAAAGAGCCGTAGCAGAAGTCTTGCGTTGACCGGCGGACAAATCCTTGCAGCAAGCGTACGGCAGGCGCATGATCGTCGGCAACCAGAAGTGGGTGGGGTCATTCGGCAACTTTGGCACCCGTGCGACGAAATACGACAGCACATGGCGAAGCGAACCCTATCTGTTTTGCCCGGAGCCATCACTCGCGAAACCCGTGCGGATCGCGGCCACCGCGCACGTCCCTGGAATTCGTTCCCCACGTGCGGGGGCGTCTCGCACTCGGGGTCGCGGGAACCAGGATTTCCAAGCGCATTGCCACGACAGATGCATCTTTTCGGGGGCACCCGATGCCGCACAATCGTGGGATCCATGGGATCGGGCATGCTGGATGAATTGGCGGATGCAGGGCTATGCACGATAACATCAACTGTAGTATTGGAAATCCGGCGAGGGGATCCGGCTCCTCCACGTAGTAGCACCGCGATAGTATGGATCTGGGCGGAAAACCGCATAGAATCCTCTCGTGCCGGGTAAGGACGTCACAGGGGAACGACGCTCGCCCGTGTCTATAGCGCAGGATGTGGAGGCGACATGTGTAGCCGTCGATATTGCGGCTCCACCGAATACGTCGACCCGAGAAATCGATCAAGAATCGGGAGGGATATGGATGCAAGAGCAGCAGGTAATCGTTTATACACAACCCGGATGTGGACCCTGCGCCGCGGAAAAGGAGTTTCTCGCAAAACACGGTATAGATTTCGAAGAGAGGGACATCAGGGAGAACCCCGAATACGTCCGCGAGCTTCTGGAGCTCGGGGCGCAGGCGACACCCACGACCCTAGTGGGTGAGACAGTGGTCATGGGATTTGACCGGGCAAAGCTATCGGAATTGCTCGACTTGTGAAGATATCGGTGGGAAGCGCACAAGCCCTTCCCACCGACCCCCTCACCTAATTGTCGATCTCTATCCGCGATCCTCCGCGATAGACAGCACGCACATCCCCGACTGCACGGATGGTCGCTTGGGGATCTCCTTCAACGACCAAGATATCCGCATGCTTGCCCCGGTCCAAAGAGCCCACATCGGGAGTGCGTAGCGATTCTGCAGCATAGAAGGTGGCACTACGCAGTACTTCCAAGGGGCTGTGATTCGCCTCTCCCATTTCTCTCAACTCGCGGCTAAATCGCCCGAACGCGTTGCTGCCCCAACCCTCATCTGAGCCGGCGAGCATAACGATCCCCAGATCCTTTAGGCGCGCGATCTCGTCGATCCGGTAAGCATACGCACCC
>PUNF01000202.1 GCA_003552525.1 Clostridia bacterium
GATGCAGTCAAATGGAGAGGGTTGTCCGCCGCACGTGGCGCGACAGCCCTCCCCTTGGTGATGTTTGCCATGCATCCGGAGAAGAACGGCTTGTGGTGGAAGAACCCGGGGTTTCCCTTGCACGCCGGCATACCGCGGGCGCGTCGAGTGCTGTGTCGAAGACGAGATCGATCGTCATCTCCGACGGCGCGGGCTTATCTGTCCCAAGCATGGAGGCACGAATTCGCCTTTTTCATCAATGGCCGCATTTGGCTAGTGCCCGATCGAGTGGGCCGCTGCCATCACCTTGAAATCGAGTGCTACGCGGTTGATTTCTTCGCCGGATTTTGGACACTCGGAGTACACCTCCACCGTCACCATCTCGCCGACTGTGACGTCTTCGGTTAAATCGAAGTCGATCGCGAAGTGTCCCCAGTCATATCCATGCCCAGAGGTGATCCCACTCTCGATCTCTCGCCCATCCGCATCGAGGAGACGGTAGCGTACAGTGCCTTCAAAAACCTGCTCGATCCCCTCGACGGTTAGTACATCCTTCACCGGCCCTCCCGGCGCGGGCGACAGAATTCGGATATCCTCATCCCCGGCGACCATCGGTGGCAGCCAATCGAGGCCCCGAAGCCCCGGGACGACCTCCGTTGCACCTTCCGCCTTGAATTCCACGGGTAAATCGGTAGGCTCGACGGCCTCGAGATCATAGGGATAGGTCAGCGCCGTTGTGACGGGTTCGTCTTCGGCGGGCTCCGCGAACGATACCTTTACCAGCAGGCGGTCGGGCTCCTCAACGACGTCGGTAATCTCGACCTCGTACCCACCGGTCGGCTGTTCACCATAGGTCACCAGCAAATAAAGGGTATCCTCGTATTCCCGGGCTTGTGCCAAGAATATCTCGCGAGAATAGTCGACCCATTCGCGAATGGCTTGGGGTCGAATAACCGCCTCTTCAAGCTCGAACTCGAGGCCGCGGTCGAGTACGACCACCGTTTCGGCCCGCGTGATCGAAGCGTCGGGCCTAAATGTGCCGTCCTCATCGTAGCCCTCGACAACCTCTGCAGCCGAGACCGCCTCTACGGCATCTTCAGCCCAGTTCGCGATTTCGCCCTGGTCCGCGAAACCGGGTGGATCGGTTCTCGGCTCGAGATCTAGGAGCCGCTCCAATATGACCGCGGATTCCTGGCGGGTAATCTTTGCATTCGGATCAAAGGTATTCGCATCCCGTCCAGCTATGATACCGGCATCGACGGCGTCGGCTACGTGATCGAAGTGCCAATCCTCTTCATTGACATCATCAAAGCCGGGGGATTCCGTGGCGTCGGGCAGATCATAAGCGCGACCTACGAATGCGACGAATTCGGCGCGGGACACCGGGTCATCCGGTCGAAACGCGCCATCACCATATCCGGTTATCCAACCCCGGTCGAACCAGTCTTCGACTTCTGGTTCGGCCCAATGTCCGGATACGTCGGACGGCAGTGCGGGTGATGCTCCGGCCATACCGAATGAACCCGTGAACATGAACAAAGCGAGCGCGCAGGCAAGATAGGTGCGGGTTCTTCCAAGGGAACGCATCGAATCCTCCTTATTGGATGGGGCGCCGGCTTTCGAGACCATCGCAACGACGCCGGATCCTTCTGATGCGGGGAAATGGTCTCTTGGCATCTGTCGCCGTTTAACTTTTGTACTGCAAGTTCTTGATGGCTCGGGCGGATGCGCTCTTTCGGCTCGAACGACTCGTGCATGGCGTTCCTCGTGGCCCCAGTCTATCGCATGACCCGCTTGTCCTCAAAACACGGGGACGGCGTACAGGGGCTTGGAGCGCTCCCCGGGACACCGTGTTCTTTTCGCTCAACGCTGCGATCCCCGATTGGATGGCCACCACGCGACCATCGGTGGCCGGCACAAGAGCCATCCCGCTTTTGCCGATCAACCGCTGCCATGGGGCCGAACGCGACCAAAACGAGCACCCGTCGAGCAAGCAGTGCCGGCTGGAATTGGCCAGAGTCGAATACTTTTCCCAGACCGGGATGTGCCCTCGGGCAAAGGTCGACCGTTTGGATCGATTGGGGAAGGGTAGCAATCCACGGATTGGCCGGCGCCGTTTTCGTAGGAGGGTTTCGCAACGGAGGGGCAGAATCAAATGGTAGGAAGCGCACACGCTTCGCGGGTCCATGCCTGGCCGTCCCGGGCGGCCATGCGTTGGCGGTCGGGATGTGTTGGAGCCGTTGGGCCTATGATCCGATAGAATTACCGGGACCATTTACAGAGAGGGGTTTAAGAGGATAGGAGCTTTTGCCGGCGCACCGTGATATCGAGCGAATGCTCCTTTGAATGAGAATATGAACGTACGAAATGTACCGGACCTACCTACCATGCAGCGCAATCCCGATCCCATCGCGTATCAGCGCGTGGTTGTCGATGACGACGGAATGCCCGTCGATTATGTCTTCGTGGATGTGAATGCGGCTTTCGAATCGATGAGTGGACGCACACGCAAACAGCTTCTCGGGAAGCGGGCCACGGACGTCTTCGGCGAAATCCGGGGTGCCGCCATCGACTGGATTGGTACGCTGGGATACGTGGCCGCAACGGGAGAGTCTCTCCGATTCGAAGGCCAGCCGGAACCGTTTCCCGGGCAATACGAGGGAGCGGTCTGCAGGTTGGACGGAGACCATGTCTTGACCCTATTTCGGGAGAAGGGCTTCAAAAGCGATGAGGCAAAGGCCTTCGAAGTCTTGCTCCGCCAGCTACAGCAGGACATGGACACCTCTTCAGGCGACCCCGACTTTCAGAGCATGACGGATGACCTCCTCGCGTTGTCGGGCGCCGAGTTCGTCGCCTTGAATATCTACGAGGACGACGGCAGCAAGACGATTACCCGCGCCATTTCGGGCGTACACCGGGCCATCCGCAGGGCATCGGAGATCATGGGTTTCGAACTGGTGGGGAAGGCCTGGGATGTGATACCGGAGAGGGCCCAGTCCATCCGGGATGGACGCCTGATACGATTCGACAACCTCTACGAGTCGGCTTCCGGGGCCGTCCCCCGATGGGCCGCGAACGTCCTTGAGAAGTTGTTCGACCTGGGCGCGGTATACGTCGTCGAACTGGCGCACGATGGACAATCGATCGGCGACTTCATCCTATTCATGGGCAGGGACAAGATGCTCAACGCGCGATCGCTGATCGAATTGTATGCGAATCAGTCCGGTGTGATTATCCTGCGCAATCGCGCCGAACGCAGTCTCCGGAGTCGAGAACAGCAGTTCCGCACCCTGGCGGAAAACTCGCCAGACGTCATCACCCGTGTCGACCGCCAGTGTCGGCGCCTTTATACGAATGCGGCGGCCGAAAGGGTCCTGGGACATCATCCGGATGAATTGATCGGGCGGACGAATGGCGAGGTGGGCATTGAAGATACGATGACGACCGCGTGGGAAGGGGCGATTCACGGGGTATTCGCGACGGGTCGCGCGCGATCCGTGGAACTATCCAGTTCGAGCGACGGCGACACCAGGCACTACCTCATTCGATTGGCCCCCGAATTCGATGATACGGGAGATGTTGCCACGGTCCTGAGCGTTTCTCGCGATATTACCAAGCGCAAGCGTACCGAGGACCATATTCGCTGGATGAGCTTCCACGACAGTCTTACGGGCCTGTATAATCGCCGGTTCTTGGATGAGGAAATGCGGCGCCTGGATACCCATCGCAAGCGTCCCCTGAGCCTCATCATGGCCGACATCAATGGTTTGAAGCTCGTCAACGATGCCTACGGGCATAGCGCGGGCGATGAGCTGCTGAAGCGGGTTGCGGAGATTTTCCGGCGAGCATGCCGAAAAGAAGACATCCTGGGGCGCTGGGGTGGTGATGAGTTCTTCGTTTTGCTTCCACAAACCGACTCCCGGGCGGCGGGGTCATTGTGCGCACGCATCACACAGCTTTCGGAGGGCACCTATACGGATCGGGGCATCCCGATCTCCGTCACACTGGGCCATGCGACGAAAACGCATCCGGATGAGGAGCTGGACATGATCATTGCGCACGCCGAGGACGCGATGTACAAGGAGAAGCTTCTCGCGAGTAGAGCACACAGGAACGCGTTGATCGACGCACTCCTCGAAAGCCTTGCCGAGAAGAGCTGCGAAACGAGAGAGCACATTGGGCGGATGCGCCGAAATGCCGGGATGATCGCGGAAAAGCTCGCGCTCTCCCCACCGGAACGGGATCGGCTTCTCCTGGCGATCGATCTGCACGACGTGGGCCAGATCTCCGTGCCAAAGGAGATCCTGCTGAAGCCGGGCGCACTGACCGAGAAAGAGTGGCAGATAATCAAGAAGCATCCCGAGAATGGATATCGCATCGCCCGATCGGGCGACGACCTGGCGCACGTGGCCGAGGCCATCTTGCACCATCATGAGCGATGGGACGGTACCGGTTATCCGCTCGGCCTCGAGGGGGAATCGATTCCCATCGAATCGCGCGTCATCGCCGTCGCCGATGCCTTCGATGCCATGACGCATGCGCGTCCCTACCGGCCTGCAGTTTCCACCGATGAAGCCGTACGGGAACTCGAGGATTTCGCGGGCTCACGATTTGACCCCGAAGTGGTGCGGGTGTTCGTGGCGTGCCTCCGCGATGCGGGCCGGGGAGAGGCAATCGAAGAGGAGTGATGTCCGCCACCGCCACCCCGATGCAATCGGCGATGCGATGCTGCGCATCTTTGGCATACGATCTCCCGGATGGGTGTGCGGGGGCCAATCCGTATCCGTGATACGGGCCGGCACGGAGTCCCCGGGGACAGTAGAATGTCGCATCCCACGGATACTGCCGGGGTCTGTTTTTCGTCGATGAGCCAGGGATCGGGGTCGATTCAATCATCGACTCACTTCCAGGTCGGACCGGTATAAGCCCTTTCGGCGTCCCCACATCATCCGGCGCGGCCGTCACGCCGCATCCGGGTTCCAGCGACATGACAATTGGACCAACATATGCGTTTTCGACCGAGGAGACGGCTGCGCCACCGGGAAAGAAGTCCAATACGGTCTTTGCCAAATCGGAGCACGGTGCCCAGGGAAGCGATACATTGGCCCGCATCGTCGGTCGCAACCCGTTTCTTGGTACACGTATGCCGTCCACCCGAAACCATTTCCCGACCCTCGCCGTCGTGTCCGGCCGGGCACGCGCGAAGGAGTTCCCCGTTGTGCATCGAGGAAAGGAGATCGCAATGCGCCTTCGCAGGGACATATTCTATCGCATGGACGATGAACTGAATGGTGAGCGCGCGCAGGAGATCGTCGACGCCCTGACACGATTTTATCGATCCCCGGGTTCCAAGGGATACCACCTCGCGACCGATCTCATCGAAGAGCAGTTGAAAGACCTAAACCTATCCGACGTGCGGCGGGAAACATATCCGTTGGATGGCGAGACCGCTTTCGCCAACCGAAAGACTCCCCTGGCGTGGGAACCCATCGGCGCGGAACTGACCATGGTAAGCCCGCGGGTTCGCCACCTGGTCAGCTACGATGAGGCGCCCAGCTGCATCGCCTGGTGGTCGGGATCGACCGCGCCGGGCGGGAGTGAATACGAGGTCGTCGACGTCGGTACCGGGGAAAGCGAAACGGACTACGAAGGCAAGGATGTCGCAGGCAGGGTCGTCTTCCTCCGGGATACGGGGCGCCGGGAGACGTGGGAACAGGCGGCGCGCCTCGCCTCGCAGCACGGGGCTGCCGGAATCATCAACGACTATATCCTCGACCATACCCCACCGGCGCGTACGCCGGAGACGGTGCCGGACGCGGTGCAGCTACAGCGACTCCGGGTCGACCGACCCGAGGTATGGGCCCTCTCGATCAATCATCATGCATCGCGAATCCTCTCGGCCGCACTCGCGGAAGGGCCGGTCCGAATACGGGCGGATGTGCAGGCCCGAAGTTTCGTCGGCGAAGGCGTAAACCTCACGGCGACGATCGCCGGATCCGAGATGCCACAGGAGAGCGTCTACTTCGTCAGCCACACGACATCCGGTACCAAGCCGGGCGCCAACTGCGCGGCCGGTGCCGCCCTATCGGTTGAGGTCGCGCGTACGATACAAACCCTGATCGATGCCGGGAAATTGCCCCGCCCCAGGCGCAGCATCAAGTTCCTTTGGAATATCGAGGGAATGGGAAGTCACTTTCTCTTCGATCAACATCCCGGGGAAGTGGAGGGGATTATTGCCGGGTTTAACTACTGTAGCCCGGGCCACGATCAACACAAGCTGAACAGTTCGCTGATGTTCTATCGCGTGCCGGACTCCGTTCCCTCGTTCGTGAATGATTTGTGCTCGGATCTCATCGAGGAAAGCCCCAAGGAAGCCCACTGGGTGTTCAAGCCGGATCGCGAGATCCCCCTCGTGCGGCTGAAAGAAATGCCCTACACACCCTGGAGCGACAACCACCGCTGGAATGAAAAGGGCATCCCCACGGTGCTCCTGATGTCGTGGCCGGACCGCTACTTTCATACGCAACTTCTGCGTGCCGATTGCACCGATCCCGCCGTCATGAAACGCGCCGGACTGGTCTCCGCCGTACCGGCGTACCTGCTGGCCGACGCCGATGCGAGTACCGCCGAGGAGATCCTCTTGCGCCTGCGGGCACGGGGCCTCAACCGCATCAACGGCCTGGTCCCGCGCTTTTTGCGGCAGCGGAGGGACCTCGAGGTCCACGATGATCCGGACGCCGTGCAGGCGGCGTACGATCGGACCCTCCGGGACCTGGATTACCTGGTCAAACGGGATCTGCAGGCGGCGGACACCCTGCACCGCCTGGTGGCGCATGATCCGGATGACGTGCGAGAACGATTGTCCGAACAACTCACCGCGTTCGAAGACAGCTTGAAGGAGGCCGCGCGGGTGGAGCGCACGAGGATTGCCTCCCACCGCCCGGCCGTGCCAACCCCTTGGGGGGAAGAGGATGAAGCGGTTGATGCCGCGTGGATCCCGAAGAAAGTGCCGGGGGCCACGGGACCGGGACTCGTGGAATGTCCACACCAACGGCGCGTGGAGATGGCCGCCGAGATCGCCCAAACCGATCCCACCGTGACCTTTGAAACGTTGCGGCCGGTGGGCGATGAGCTGTGGTTTCTCATCGATGGTGCGCGCACCCTCGGGGATATCCGGGATGCCATCTGTTATGAGTTCGATGTAGAGATCCCGCAGGCTTATATCAACGAGCTGGTGATGCAACTGGTGGACGGGGGGCGCGTCACCCTGGCGTAGGTCCGCTCGTGCGGCAGGAGGATCGACCGGGCTCGCCAACATCTATACGTTCGCGAAGGACGCCGGGTTCGCGCCTTGCGTTGTCGCAGTCTCTCACTCCCCGGAGAAGGCGCCAACCGGGGAGCCGAGTATCACGTGTCCGCCCGGATAGGGTGCGGACTGGAGGGGATGGAGCCGTGGTGAAGAATGTCGTGAAGCGAAAGATACGCGCAGGGGAGGCCACCGTGGGCAACTGGGTGAGCCTGCCCTCGCCCTCGATCGTCGAAATCCTGGCGGAAATCGGGATGGATTGGCTGGTCCTCGATACCGAACACGGGCCCTTCGGGGAGGAGATCCTCGAGGACATGATGCGCGCACTGCGCGGCACGGGGGTGGTCCCCATCGTCCGCGTGGCGGAAACCGATCCCGCCCTGATCAAAAAGGCCCTCGACCGCGGTGCACAGGGAATCATCTGTCCCCTGGTGAACTCGGCGGAAGAGGCCCGGTTGGCGGTGTCTGCCTGCAAGTACCCGCCCGAGGGCATAAGGGGTGTCGCCGGAACCCGGGCCAGCGACTATGGCCGGAACCTGGATACGTACTTCCGCACGTGGAACGAAGAGGTGCTGGTGATTTGCCAGATCGAGACACGTGCGGCGCTCGAGAACGTGGAGGAGATCGCGGCGGTGCCCGGGGTCGACATGCTCTTCGTCGGACCCTTCGACCTGTCGGCCAACCTCGGTGTGTTCGGCGACATCGGGTCTTCTGTGGTCCAGCAGGCCATCGAGCGCGTGGTCTCGGTCGCCGCCTCCGCCGGCCGTGCGGTGGGTTACTACGCGAGCGATGCCGAAGAGGCGCGTCGGCAGATCCGTCGCGGCATGCACTTTGTCGCGGTGGGCAGCGAGGTGCGATTCCTGTCCGTGGCCGCCGAGGCGGCGTATCGCCGCATATGGGAGGAGTAGAGGATTCGTTCCGTCATTGATCCCGTTGCCGGTGGACGCGGTTGCCCTCCGAGGGAGGGGTCGCGCGGCCGATATCAACCTGCAACGGCCCATCCGCACGGCGGAGGGAGGAATGGAGGGTCTCATGCGCGCAAGGGTGCAGGTGCAAGAAGTAGAGCAGAGGCGCGAGCGGCCGAGGGATGAAGACCTCGGTTTCGGCAAGGTTTTCACCGATCACATGTTCTTGATGGATTACGTCGTCGGCAGGGGCTGGTATGATCCGCGCATCGTCCCCTACGGGCCGTTGGCACTGCCCCCGGGGGCCGCCGTGCTCCATTACGCCCAGACGATCTTCGAGGGATTGAAGGCCTACGCTACCGACGATGGACGGGTGCTGCTCTTTCGGCCACGCGAAAACGCCCGCCGCTTGAATGTTTCGGCGCGCCGTCTCTGCATGCCGCAACTCGATGGAGAGGACTTCGTAGAAGCCATTCGTATCCTCGTGGATTTCGAGCGGCGATGGGTTCCCTCGGCCGAGGGGACATCACTGTATATCCGGCCCCTCTATTTTGCCACGGAGGAGAACCTTTCCCTGAAGCCCTCGGCCACGTACACCTTCGCCATCATCCTCTCCCCGGTCGGGTCGTATTATCCCCGGGGGATGTCGCCGACGAGGATATTCGTAGAACCCGAGCACATCCGTGCGGCACCGGGAGGGGTGGGCGCAGCCAAGA
>PUNF01000206.1 GCA_003552525.1 Clostridia bacterium
AAGAACAAGTATGCGTGGCCCCGCATGGTTAAAACAGGATTTGCACTTCCCACCGCATTCTTCAGCATGCAACCGAGCAGCTGGCTTGACACTCTCGCGACGCATGGTAGCGGATGACAGCATGCTGTCTATATGTTATGCTTCACATATAGGAGGTAGGGTGCATGCAACAACGACGCCTCGGATTGCGGATTCCGGCCAAAGTACACGATCGCTTACGTTGGAAGAGCTTTCGCACCCGGCGATCGATCAACAGTATTGTACTGGAGGCCATTGAGCGAGAGCTAGGAGGCGATACCGTGTTGCGCCAGATTTGGAGACACATGCCGACCGAGAATCGCTATGCCATTCAACTCGAAGGGGACGAGATCACCGGGGCAATGGGGCCACTGTTTGCGTCCGGTGCGCAAGTCGATCCGGTCGACCTAGAAACCCTCGATTACGACGAAAACCCCGAACTCGTCGCGTGGATCAAGGCACATGAGCTGGACTTCGAGCGGTTAGAAGAATATGATCAGCCGGAGGCGGAAGACGAAGAGTAAAGAAAATGCCCTCCCCTGTGAATACGTACATCGCTGGGCCCGCCATCGGCGGGCCCATTCCCGTTTGTGCCACAAATCTTCCCGGGCAGGTTCTACTGGATTTCCGGAGTATCCTAGGGAAAGACCAAAATGATTGAGGGAAGGATGATGTAGCCTTGACCTTCGACATCATCATCCGAGGGGGGCAGTTGATCGATGGTAGTGGAGGACCTGCCATCGAAGCCGACGTGGGCATTCGCAGCGATACCATCGAAGCCATCGGGGATCTCCGGGGTGCCAACGCGAGAAGCGAGATCGACGCCCGCGGACTACTCGTGACACCGGGATTCATCGATGCACATACCCATGCGGACAAAACCCTGCTCCGATACCCGGGAGCAGAGAACTATCGATCCCAGGGAATCACCACCGTCGTAGGCGGAAACTGCGGCTCCTCCCCGGCACCGCTCACGGATTATTACCTTCAGGGATACTGGGAGTGGAACTGGTGGTTCGATGCGAACCCACGCATGTACTATGACGAGGTGGTCGCCGACCTCGACGTGGTCGCACCACTCATGCGTGAGCACGAAGGCATTACGCTAGACTGGAAAACCTTCGGGGAGTTCTTCGATCGTCTGCGGGCGAGAGAACCCGCCGTCAACCTGGTTCCCCTGGTGGGGCACAATGCCGTGAGGGGAGCCGTAATGGGGCGGGACTATCGGCGATCCGCGAGCGCCGAAGAAGTCGAGCAGATGAAAACGCTGATTCGCAACGCCATGTCGGATGGTGTGCGAGGCATCTCCAACGGCCTGGACTACGCGCCGGGGGGCTATGCCGAGCGGGATGAGCTGGTGGCCGTCGTTCGCGAGGCCACAGCACACGAAGGAATCTTCACCAGCCACTGGCGGCGGACCGGTCTTCGCTATGGCACCGGCAACCCGGTTCTGATCAAGGGGCTGCGGGAGGCCATCGACATCGCCCGGGAGGCTGGGGCTCCATCACTACAGGTTTCCCACGTGCTCAGCGGATACGCCATATTCCCCGAGAGCCCCGACTCCATGGTACGCGAGGGCGCACGACTCACCCTGGCAGTGCTTGAGGAAGCAGTCGAAGCGGGCATAGACATCCACTGGGATGTCATTCCCAACACGCACGGCGGAACGCTGAGTGGGCGCTTCCTCGCCGCCGGATTGGCTCCCTGGATGAAGATGGCGGGTAGTCTCGAAGGTCTGGCCCACAACCTCACCGCACCCGATTTTCGCGCGGAAGTACGCGCCTACCTGGAGGCCGGTAAGTGGTACAACCTCAATCCCGTCGTGAATCCGGGGTGGGCGTCCGGACTCATGGTCGCTGACCATTGCGAAGCCGAGAACGCGGATCGCACGGTCGCCGACATCGCCGCCGAGCGTGGAACCGATGACCTGGAAACGCTATTCGACCTGATCGTGGAAGATCCCCGCAGCAAGGGCGAGCCAGCACCCGGATCCGAAGTCGCCCACGAGGTTTTCTTCGACCATCCCAGGACCATGGTTGCCCTGGATACGTTCTCGGTGGATGATACCTACGAGGTTCAACGTCCGCCCTACCTTCGCCCACACCCGAATACCTACGGAGGAATGGTGCGTTACTTCCAACGTTTCGGGCTTCCCCGGTTCGGAACCGAAGAAGCCGTCCGCCGGGTCACCTCGCTGCCCGCAAAGGTATTCCGACTCGAGGATCGCGGGCTCTTGAAAGAGGGATATCGGGCCGACATTGTCGTCTGGAATCCCGCCGAATACCGGGATAATACCACCTACACCGAACCGAGGCAGTACGCAGGTGGCGTGGAACACCTCCTGGTCAATGGTATCGTCACCCTGGAGGATGGCATGTTCACCCGAGGGCGTGGAGGGCGAGTATTGACTCGCTAGGGCACAACCCGGAGGCCCCCGGCGCATCTTCTCGTCCAAAGGCCTCCGGGTTTCATCGCTACTTGCTTCAGTGATGGCCGGTCTCCTCGCGAACGATGTTCTTGAAATGCTCGAGAAGGGTACCGGCAACGGGTCCGGGCGATCCTTCGCCGATCGTCCGTTCATCAACGGTCACCACCGGCAGAACCTCGCAGTACGTATTGGTGAAGAAGAGCTCCTCGGCGTGCCAGAGGTCTTCAAGGGTAAACGCTTCCTCACGTACGTTGAGACCCGCGCGACCTGCTGCCTCGATGGTAGCACCGCGGGTAATGCCCGCCAGGATCTTCGCCCCCACGGGGTGGGTCCGGATCTCTCCGTCGATGACGGCGAACAGGTTGCTCACCGTCCCCTCGGTCACAACTCGATCCTCTTCGAAGAAGACGGCATCGTAACCGCCCTTCTTCTGTACGCGCGTTGCCGCGAGGATATTCGGCAACAGGGTCGTGGCCTTCACGTCCCGGCGACCCCATCTAATATCGGGCTCAGTGTAGGCGGATGCTCCTTTGCGATATAGAATTCCCGGCAATCTGTCGAAGGCCCGGACGGTTGCGATGACCGTGGGTTCAAGGCCATCGGGTGCAGCGTGAATACGCGGGCACACGCCTCGCGTAACCTGGAGGTAGACGAAGGCATCATCCAGTCCACTACGCGAGGCCAGGACCCCGATCACCTCGCGCAACTGGGCGATGAAATCCGTCTCGAACCCGACCACGTTTGCCCCGGCCTGCATGCGCTCCAGGTGTCCCCGATCGCGAAAGGGCACACCTCCGTACAATCGCACGACCTCGTAGAGGCTATCACCAAATTGCATCCCCCTATCCTCAACCGGTACCATGGCTTGCTCAATCGGCATGTACGCTCCATTTACATACGCCAGTTCCGTCATACCCCTACCCCCATCCCAGTCTACTGTGGACTACCATTTCCGCGCGAAGACGAGACTCCCTTCCGATATAATGAGGATTAGGCTTTCGATTAAGTGAATGCCACGCGGGTAAATATCGAAGAAGCATGGTATCGAAGGGAGTATGATCTTGGCTACGCGCACACGCGAACACGCGGACATCCGCGTCACCGGAATGAGTTGCGCTGCCTGTGTGGCTGCCGTGGAACGGGCCCTACGGGCAGAAGAAGGAATCATCGAAGCCTCCGTCAATCTTGCAACGGAATCGGCTTCGATCGCCTTTGATCCCGAGAAATTATCTGTGGACGATATCGAGAAAATCATCGAACGGGCCGGATATGGCGTACGCCCTCCCACGCAACGGGTGCAAATCGGCATTTCCGGCATGACGTGCGTGGCCTGCGCGGGCTCCGTCGAGGGCACGCTAAATCGAGTGCCCGGGGTGGAGAGTGCCACGGTCGACCTGGCCACGGAGCGGGCAATCATCCGCTTTGATCCCGCGACGGTGACCATCGAAGACCTCACAGGAGCCATCGAAGCCACGGGCTACGGTGTCATCTCGACCTCTTCGAGGAGAACCCGCGACGAAGACGACGAGGCCGCAAAGCTCGCGGTGCACAACCGAAACGTGATCATCGCCTGGGCGCTCACGATCCCCATCATCCTCTGGATGGTGCCCGAGATGCTCTGGGGGATCATGTGGCCGACCCATCTGATCCACCACGTCGGTATCATCATTCTCGCCGTGGGCGTAGTATTCTACCCGGGGTGGGTCACGTTACGATCTGCGATCAACGCGATTCGCCACGGGACCGCCAACATGGACGTACTCATCTTCCTCGGCACCACCATCTCCCTTGTCACCGGACCACTGAGTTTTGTGGTTGGGATCGCCAACTACGCCGGGGTCGGCGGCATGATCATGGCCTTTCACGTGACCGGCCGTGCCATCGAGGCGAGGGCGAGGGGACGTGCTTCCCAGGCGATTAAGAAACTGCTCGAACTGGAAGCGAAGACCGCCCGAATTCTCGTGGATGGCGAGGAACGAGAGGTCCCGGTGGAGACCCTCGCGCCCGAGGATATCATGGTAGTACGCCCGGGCGAGAAGATCCCCACCGACGGGGTCCTGATCGACGGGAAGACCTCGGTGGACCAATCCATGGCCACGGGGGAATCCATGCCGGTCACGCGCGAGCCGGGAGACGAGGTCATCGGGAGTACGATGAACCTCGATGGTTACGTCCAGATACGGGCGACACGCGTGGGCGAGGATACCTTCCTGTCACAGGTCGTGCGGCTGGTGGAAGAGGCGCAGGGCACCCGCGTACCGATCCAGGCCCTCGCCGATCGTATTACCGCCTATTTCGTACCGACCATCCTCGTGGTGGCGGCCATGACATTCGTCGCCTGGATTGCCTTCCCCGAACCCCTCCGCCAGGTGGCCCTTTGGGGTTCGCAGTTTCTTCCCTGGATTAACCCGGATCTCGGACCGTACACGCTCGCACTCTCGGCCACCGTTGCCACCCTCGTCATCGCATGCCCCTGCGCCTTGGGCCTCGCGACACCGACGGCCCTCATGGTGGGATCCGGGAAGGGCGCCGAGCACGGGGTGCTGATTCGCCACGGCGAGGCGATACAGACGATGCGCGAGGTACGTGCCATCATTTTCGACAAGACCGGCACCATTACGCGGGGCACCCCACAGGTGACCGACGTGCTCGGGCATGGCGAATACGGGGAAAGCGAGGTCCTGGTTGCCGCCGCCTCTGCAGAAGCCGGCTCGGAACACCCGCTCGGACGGGCCATCCTAGAGGAGGCCCGCAGTCGCGAACTGGAAACCGAGGCCCTCGCGGATTTCTCCGCCGTGGTTGGTCGTGGCGTGACGGCAACCGCGGGTGGACATCGGTTGTTGGTAGGCACACCCGCACTGCTGGAAGGCGAAAACATTTCGGTACCAGGTGATCTACTGGAGCAGAAGGCATCCCTCGAAGAGGATGGGAAAACGGTCATGCTGGTCGCACGCGATGGGAAACCGATCGGCATGATCGCCGTAGCGGACACCTTGAAGGAGGATTCCCGGGCAGCACTCGCCGAGTTGTCCGCACAGGGTTTTCACCTGGCCATGATCACCGGGGACAACCGGCGCACCGCAGAGGCCGTCGCAACCCGGGTGGGAATCGATAGCGTATTGGCCGAAGTGCTGCCCGACGGCAAGGTCGCCGCAGTCAAGGACCTGCAGGGGAGATTCGGGAAGGTGGCCATGGTCGGCGACGGGATCAATGATGCGCCTGCCCTCGCCCAGGCAGATGTCGGCATTGCCATTGGAACGGGGACCGATATCGCCATCGAATCCTCCGATATCACCCTGGTAGGTGGAGATCTGAGCTCCGTTGTCGCGGCAGTCAATGTGAGCCGGGAAACTTTCCGGAAGATCAGGCAAAATCTGTTTTGGGCGTCGATCTATAACCTCATCGCCATTCCCGTCGCCATTGCTGGCTTATTGCACCCGGTGATTGCCGAGGCGGCCATGGCGCTCAGTTCAGTCTCGGTGGTAACCAACGCCAACCTGCTACATCGGGTGAACATGCGATTCCCGGGAAATGACGCGTAACCGAGAAAACTGACACCCTTTACGGGCCCGGGACTGGTACCTCCCGGGCTTCCTCTTCCCGGGGAACCAGTCTTTGTTTCCAATCTCCGCGCCGGAACCATAGCGTCGCCGCGACGCCCCCGATGATATTACTGAGGCATACACCCCACCAAAGCCCCGGGGTACCCAGGGGGGTGAATCCCGCCAGGCTGTAGGCGAGCGGTACCCGAAGACCGAGTAAGGTGATGATCGAAAAGGACATCGCTACGGCGGTCTTGCCGGCTCCACGGAACGCACCATTTACTACGTTCATGACACCGATGAAACCAAAGCTGAAGGCGGCAATACGGAGGTAAGTCGCAGTATGGGCCAGCGCCTGCACATCTTCGGGGGGAAGGAATACGCCACCCAGGTGTTCCCGGCCAAAAAAATCAGTGCACCAAGTCCGGTCAAGATGCCCATCATCGATCCCGCACCGATCCAGGTGGCGCGCTCGGCGCGCTCGGGAAGATCCGCCCCGAGATTTTGACCCACCATCGCGGTCGTCGATTCAGCGAACCCCATGCTGGGCATGAAGACGACGGAGATCACGCGATTGCCAATACCAAAAGCCGCCAATGCCGGGGTCCCGTAGCTGGCAACAACCGCGGTCATGGCCGTCATGGCGAATGCGCGGGCGGACTGTTCTATCGCGGCGGGTGCACCGATGTTCAGCATCGTTCGCACCGTGTCCAGACGCGGCCAGAGGTCCCGAAGATGCGCCTGCAAACCCAGAGTTCCCTTGAATAGGATTGCCAGCCCAAAGACGGTGGCAATACCCCGGGAAATGACGGTGGCGACAGCCGCACCCGGGACACCGAGGGCAGGGAATGGTCCCCAACCGAAAATGAGAAATGGGTCGAGCACGATATTGAGGATGGTCGAGGCCACCATCAACCGCATCGGGCTTACGGTGTTCCCGGATCCCCGAATCAAGGCCTGGAAGACGAAAAACCCGAAAATGAACGGGACACCCATGAACCAGATGCGGAGATAACCCACGGCCGCCGGGATGACCTCCGGCTCCGGGCCAAGGAGGCGCACGACGGATTCGGAGAATACGAACCCAAAAATGGACAGGACGAGCGAAACCAAGCCGACGAAACCAAGGGTCTGTCCCGCAATGTAGTCCGCTTCACGGTCGCCACCGGCACCGACGTGCTGGGCAACGAGAGTGGTTCCGGCAATGACCAGTCCACCGCCGAGGGGATGAATAGGAACACCACCGGAAATCCCACGGATATGGCTGCAACCGCCTCCGCGCCGAGCCTACCCACCCAGTAGGTGTCGGCAAGGTTATAGACGGTCTGCAAGAAATTGCTGAGTACCACGGGCCACGCCAGCGTAAACAACGCCGCGGCGATCGGCCCCGTCGTGAGGGCAACGCGGGGCTTATTCATCGATTTATCCAGGGTCTCTTTCTCCTCTGCCACGCAAATCCTTCCTCCCGATGGTCTCACCGATCCCAGGTAAGGCCAAAATGACCCGGGCCAAGGATGTGACATGCATCGATCACGACCGCATTCGACGCTTCGTGCCTCGGGCTCGCCGGTGTAGCCCGGGATCGGTACCGGCAGAAAAAACCGGGGACCGGTCTAGATCCGATCCCCGAGACCCCGGCGCACGTCCGCGAAACGACCCCAAAAACTGTCTCTCTCCGATTTCAATCCCGAATGGATTCTGCACGCGCCGGAGACAGTCGTGTCTCCGTCTCTACATAGAAATATTTGTAGACAATATAATGCATTGATCCTACCCGTGCAATACCTCTAAAGGGATTTCGGATACCAAAACGAAGCATGAGGGATAGATCTCTGAACGCCACAGTTGGAGGGGATTGCATTGCAGATAAAGGATAGACTCAAGGAAAAGACGCGAGTACTCATGGGAATCCCCGGGGTTTCGGGGCACGAGAATCGGGTGGTGCAGTTCCTCAAGGAGCGTCTGCAGGCCGACGCCGATGAACTGTTCGTGGACAGTATCGGCAATCTCTTCGCCCTCAAGCGCGGAAAGCGTCCCGGTCCACGCTTTTTACTCGCCGCTCACACGGATCAGTTGGGAGCCGTGGTTCGCTACGTAGATTCCAAGGGCTTTCTTCGCTTCGAGAAGGTGGGCGGAGTGCTTGACTCCCTACTGGTCGGACGCAAGGTAGCCGTGGGTGACGTCCCCGGCATTATCGGGGTCAAGCCAGGACACTACCAGACGCCCGACGAAAAGCGAAGGGTCACGGGATCGGAAGATCTCTATATCGACGTCGGGGCCGATGATGCAGAGGGTGTCCGTGCTCTCGGGATAGACATCGGTACGACGGTGACATACATGGACGAAATGACCATCATGGCGGATGGGAATCGCTTTGCCGGCGCTGGACTGGACGATCGAGCCGGCTGTGCCATCCTTTGGGAGGCGTTCGAACGCCTATCCGACGGGGATTTCGGCGGTGAATTCTACGCCGTGTTTACGGCGCAAGAAGAGGTCGGGCTAAGGGGGGCCGGTGTCGCAGCAACCCGGGTCGCGCCCGACTTTGCCATCGCGCTCGACACCATTCCCTGCGGAGGCACTCCCGATATCCGACCCGAGCAGCTACATACGGATATCGGGAAGGGCCCGGTGTTCGCCCTGGTGAGCGGTCGGCGCGGGCAATTCGCGGCCCATCCGAGGCTTCGTGAACACCTGGTGTCGGCGGCGGAGAAAGCGAACGCACCCTTCCAGCCCATGGTGTTCGCCGGGGGCAACAACGATGCATCTTCCATGCAGCTCGCCGGTCAAGGAGTCGCGGCAGCCTCCGTTACACTGCCTAGAAGATACTCCCATTCGCCCGTGGAAATGGG
>PUNF01000211.1 GCA_003552525.1 Clostridia bacterium
CCGACGCCACCCCGGCCCTGTCCGCCCTCGAGACACGCGAAGTGCAAAGTGTCGATTGGACGGGCACGCACGGAGATCCCATGGTCGCCGTCTTCGTTCCCGTGGAGGGGCGCACGCAGGATGATCCGCTGGGGGTCATCGCGCTTTTTCAATCCGTCGATGCTGTCACCCGGGCCGCCGATGAAATGCGGGGCATCCTGCTGCAAACGGCATTTTTCGCATTGGTTCTCGCTTCCTTGGCGGCGTTTTTCCTTGCGCGGCGCGTTTCCCGCCCGGTGGAGGAACTAGGGGAACTGGCGCGCACCCTCGGCCGGGGGGAATTGTACGCTCGCTCGCACGGGCAGTATAGCGGGGAATTCCAACAGCTGGCGGAGCAGATGGACGAAATGGCAGGGCAAATGGAGGAGTTGCTGCGCTCACGGACCCTGTTTGCCGCCCTCATCTCCCACGAGATACGTACGCCCATCACCACGGTCCGGGGGTTCGCGCAGGCCATCCTCGACGGGATGATCGAACCCGAGGACCAGGATCCCTATCTCGAAACGATTCTCGGAGAGACCCGGCGCATTGAACGCCTGTTGGGAGATCTCCTGCAGCTTGAAAGGCTCGAGTCCGGACAACTGCCCCTGGAACCATCCTGGGTTCCCATCGCGAGGCTCCTCGAGGATGCGTGCAAACGCATCACACCCCAGGCGGCAGCACGCAGCATCACGCCCGAGGTGGCGGATCTCCCCCGGAACTGGCAGGTGTGGGCGGATGAAGAACGGATCGCCCAGGTCCTCGCCAATCTGCTGGACAACGCATTACGCCATTCCCCTGCGGGGGGGAGTATACACCTTGATGCCCGGCCCGACGGGTCCGCGGTGAAGTTCGTCGTGGCTGATGAGGGGCCCGGATTCTGTAACGAACGAATCGATCGCGTGTTCGATCGGTTCTATCGCGCCAGCAATGCAGGCGGAGGGGTCGGGCTGGGCCTGGCCATTTCCCGCGAAATCATCGAACGGCACGGCGGCAGCATACGGGCGGAAAATCGTCCTGAAGGGGGTGCCCGCGTACTGTTTCGCCTCCCCCGCACTAGGCATGTATCCGGGAATACCAGCGAATGATCCCCTCGTCATCGGGGGCATCCTGAACCTCGCCCTCGTCGCGCAGGCTACAAAGCAACGCATGCACCGAGTCTTCGGCAATCTCGCGCTGCTCATCGAGGGCGCCGACGTTGTCCCCGTATATGAGTTCGACCAGTTCTCCGACGGCCTGCGGGTGAAAGCCGATCTCCTCGACCACCGCCTCCTCGACCTCCAGCGCGCGCCGGAGGGTGTTGTTGAGGAAGCGGCGACAACGGGACCGGCCCTTCGTGGGAGCAGAGTGCCCCCAACCGATGAACTCGGTGTCCACGAGGAGCAACCGCTCCATGCTATCGACCCAGTGGCGGAAATTGCCCAGAGGATTGGCCCGGCCGGGACCAAACCAAAGCGGTGTATCCCCGGCAAGGATCGCCCCGAAGCGCGGTAGATACGCCGACACACTGCCCGGGGAGTGCCCGGGTGTGTGCAGAATCTCGACCTCCAGGCTGCCGACCTCGAGGATATCACCGTCCTCGAGGGTTGCGTCCACCTTGACCGGGTAAAAGCGATCGCGCAGCGCCCGATCGATGTACCGCTCGAAATCATCCTCCGTACGATTCATCTGGCGAAAGGAATCCCGGTAGGTCACGCCGAATCGCCGCAGCATATATGCATCGTCAAAGACTTTCAGGGGTTGTTCAATCAGGTCGAGATCTCCCTCGTGACAGTAGATGGCAACGCCCATCTCGTCCTTGAACCAGAAGGCGTTGGCCACGTGGTCGTAGTGGTCGTGGGTGAGGAGCACCCACTCGGGAAATACCCGGAGTCGATTGAGTGCCTGGTTGATCGTGCGATAGACCCCCACGCCCATACCGGTATCGATAATTCCGCAGCGGCGCCCGTCGACCAGAACGTATACCGCCGAGCGCATGTCCGTTCCCGGGGCGTCCGGGTCCCGCTCCGACGAACGGTCCGCCCCCGGAAGCGTGCCCGACAGGTAAAAGCCAAGATCATTAGGCAACTCGCGTATCTTCATAGTATGACCGTCCCCCTCGACGTACCCGCGATAACGGTGGTGTGTCCCCTCACAGGTGGATTATATCCGAGCTCCTTCATCATCACCAGCAATTTGGCTCCGCTTGACGCCCGTGCAGCTGTCCCCTATTCTAAGATCGCAACGAAGAATCAGGTGCAATGGAAGGGACATGATTCCCGTGACGCGAGAAGAGCACCGCACCCTATGGGGTTGCATCATCATCCTGGCGGGTATCCTGCTTCCCTGGCACAGTTTCCATTATGGATATCCCTTTCCGGGCATCATGCCGGAGCTGCACCAGGGTATCGTCCGCGGCCTCGACCTGGCCGGAGGGCAGATGATGGTCGCCGCACTGCTGCTGATCGCCGTGCTCACGCTGTTACCCCACAGGCCCGAATGGGCCGTACGCGTCATCACTGCGCGCATGTTCACCAACCACGCCGTTCTGGCGCTTTTCCTCATTACCGGACTCGGGCCTACGCTCACCACGTGGAACGTGGAACCACACCTTGGGCTCGCGTTTGTTTTCGTGGGGTGGGTCCTGGTCTTTGCTTCCTCACGACGTGCACTGCGTCTCAACCGCCAGGGCACGGAGCCCGCACAATGACCGGCCGTCCCCTTTCGTGGACCGCGCGTATGGGCCTGGTCTATGTCATCCTGCTCATCTTGATGAGCACCATCGGCCTGCAGAACTTCGGTGGGCTCTCCGGCGCCGATGTCGCACCCGGTACCCTCGATCCCCAACACCCGCTATACGAGGATTTCCGGTCATACGGCCGTTTCCTCGCCGTGGCATCGCTGATGCTCGGCGCTTTCTTGGGCCTATATGCCGGGATGGCGGGTTTACGCGCGGATCGCATCAGCGTCGGGCTGGGCATCCTGGTCCTCGGTGCCCTGGTTACGCTCATCCCCTTCTCCCTGCTGCCCACCCTGCGCTATCCCGAGGGCGATATGGCAGCGTGGATGCTCTGGCTGAACACCGGATTCTACGGCTACGGACTCACCTGGTTCGCCACCAACCTCGTCGGCCGCCTCATTAACCGTTCCTAGCAACCACCCACCGGACAGGCCTCCTGGCACACCCGACACATGATGCGGATGCCGGGCGCTAGGGACGGCGACTCCCTCTCGAGCAATTCAACATCCGGTATGTCCCCGGTTACGAGGTGATTGACGAGGCAGTCCTTCGTGTGAATCCGGTAGGGGCTGAGGGCACGGGTCGGGCACGCATCGATACAAGCCGTGCAGTCGCCGCAGAAGTCATCCTCCGCCGGTTGATCGTAATCCAAGACAGCGTCGGTGAGAAATGTGGCGATGCGAAAGCGTGGGCCCAGTTGCGGGTGCAGGATCAGCGAATTCTTCCCCCATGCACCAAAACCCGCCAAGCGGGCAAGGATCTTGCGGGAGATGTTCTTCGGATGGGCGTACACAGCGTGCCCCATCGCCCGCAGGTCGTCGGCCAGACGCCAGGTATTCATCTCCATCGAGTAGTATCCAGAATACGTCCAACCGTCATTAAGGTACACCGCCAGATCCCACTGCGGGCCCGGAGCCGCCACCCCGGTCACCACGAAGGATGTTGCATTGTCCAGGTAGTCTGCGGGAGACTCCATCACCGTCCAATCCATCCAATCCACCCTGGTGCCGACATGTTCCTCGAGGGCCTTTGCGGGCACAACCCCGAACAGGTCGAATCCCAAGGACTCGGCGCGCGCACGCAACATCTCGGTCGTATTTGCCATCGGCATGCACCTCCAAGTGCTTCCTTCTGCACGGCGGGCCCAGGCCCTCCATGTTTCGTCGAGGCGAAGACAAGGGTAACTACCCGATAGTCCCCGGGGAAAGGAGATTCGCATGGAAGGTGCACACCTGGTCTGGGTCGTCCTCGCGATCGTATTGGCGCTCGTGGCCTCGGGGCGTGCGCGTTCCGATTTCGTGGCCCTCGCCGGACTGGTCTTCCTCGGACTGGCCGGGGCGGCTCCCCCGGAGATCCTCTTCGCGGGGTTTTCGCATCCCGCGGTAATCACCGTGGCCGCGGTACTCGTGGTCTCGGCCGGGATTACCGCCTCGGGTGCTCTGCGTGGGATCGGGATCGCACTGGCACACCGCTTACCCGGCGTCCGGGGTCAGATCCTCGGCCTCGGTACCATTACGGCACTCCTGTCCGCCTTCATGAACAACGTGGGCGCCCTGGGCATCACCCTACCCGCCGCCGAGCGCATGGCGCGCCGCGCCGGAGTCGAGCCCGGTGTATTCGGCCTGCCCCTGGCCCAGGCCGCCATCCTCGGCGGAACCCTGACGCTCATCGGCAGTGCACCGAACCTCATCATATCCTCTTATCGCGCCGGCGCGGGCGGCGCTGGTTTCGGGATGTTTGCTTTTGCGCCCCACGGCCTGGCTGCACTCGTCGCTGGTGTCATCGTCTGGTCGATCGGTAGCCGCGATGCGTCTTCGCCCATTTCTGCTCCCGACCACGAAGAAGACGCGGCGTCCACACCCCTCCCGGGACCGACATCGAACCGAGCCGTCGTCCTCGGGATGGTGGGTATCGCCGTCGTGGTCGTCGCTTTCGGTTTGGTCCCGGCGCCGGTCGGATTCGCGGCCGCGGGTCTCGTATTCGTTGCCACCGGAGTACTCCCACCCGCCGAGGTTTACCGGCGGATGCGCCTGCGGGTCGTCGTGTTCCTGGCAGGCATGATCGGCCTGGGCGAGGTATTGGAATTCACCGGGGGCCTCGATATGGCAACGCAGGCCGTCCTTCCGGGCGTCACCGGCCTGCCCGGGCCCGCCCTGGTGATCGCATTTCTTTTCGCGAGCACGATCCTCTCCAATGCGATCAATAATTCGGCCGCTGCGGTGATCATGGGAGGACTGGCACCCTCTGTTGCGGAATTCCCGGGAGTTGCCGCCAACGCCGACGCCCTTTGGATGGCCGTCGCGGCCGGGGCGTGCATCGCCCTCATCCTGCCTACCCACCAGGCCACGGTGCTGGCGATGGCTCGAACACCGTTTGCGCCAATTCGATTCGTCCGGGCGGGACTCACGCTGACGCTCGCCTCGGGGGTGGCTGCGGGCCTGGTGATCTGGTGGATATGGGCATAATGGACGCTTCACATGTCACAGTATGACGAAGGGACGGATTGAGATGAATGGTTGGTACGAAGCGATATTCGTGAACCCATGGCCCTGGTGGGCCGGGGGTCTGGTCATCGGCCTACTAGTACCACTTCTTTACTACACGGAGAATACCGCCCTGGGCGTTTCCACGGGATACGGCAGCATTCTCAAGGCGCTGCTCCCCCGCACGCACCTCTCCTGGCTGAACTCAAAAACCTTTGCCGACGGACCGGGATGGCGACTCTTCTTCCTCGGCGGCATGGTGGTCGGAGCGTTCGTATCGGCGCGCCTTTCCGGGAGGCCACTCACGACCCCGGAGATGGGGCTATTCACCGCCACGGTTTCCTGGACCCCCCTCGCCCTCGTGGCCTTCTTCGGAATGGGTGGCTTCCTGTTGGGGTTGGGAGCGCGGGTCGCCGGTGGCTGCACCTCCGGGCACAGCATCCACGGCATCGCCAACCTACATACTTCGAGCCTCGTGGCCACCATCGGCTTTTTGGCCACCGGGATCCTGACCACGTTCCTCGTTCGCGTATTCATCCTGGGAGGCGGTGCATGATGCAGCGTAAGCTGACATTCTTGGTCCTGGGTGGAATCTTCGGCTTTGCCCTCAGCCGGGTCGGTGCATCGGAATACGACCTGATCTACGGGATGTTCACCGGCACGGACCTCACCCTCGCCTGGGTGATGATTACCGCCATCCTCATCGGCCACGTGGGCATGCTGGCCCTCAACGGATTCGGAGGAACCACCCGACGCGGGGAGAAGATTACCGTGAAAGCCAAACCTCTTCGGCCGCTCACCATCGTCGGTGGAGGCATCATGGGTATCGGATGGGGCCTCTCGGGAGCCTGCCCGGGCACGGTGCTCGCGCAACTGGGCGAGGGGAAGGTCATCGCACTGGCCACCACCGCGGGATTAATACTGGGCACGTACGTATATGCCCGCCTGGTCGATAGTGAGTCCTGGCCGGAATCGAGAGGTTGAGCCCTGAGAGGACGGATGCATCTTGAACCCTTACACCGGGAGGATCGATCGGTTCCGCGCATCGATGGCGGAACGTGGCTGGCACGCGGCACTGCTCACGCCAAGCGGCGATATGGAGTATGTTACGGGGATAAGGCGCCGACGCCCCAGTGCCACTGAGAACCACATGCACGGCGACTGGCTGGGAGGCGTCCTGGTCACCTCCGATGAGGCGATCGCCGTCGCACCACACCTGGCCCGGAGGCATTTCGAGGAGCAACTTCGTGACACGCCCTGGGTGGATGGAATGATCCCTATAGACGAGGGCGAAGCCCTCGATCCCTTCGCCCGGACGCTATTTGCCGATAGGGTCCCTTCAGGCGGGATCCTCGCGCTCCCGCGCAAGGCCATGGTGCAAACCGCGGTCGAACTGGCGCGGTTATGCGATTTCGAATTCCGCTGCACCTCGGAGATCCTCGGGCCCATGCGGGCGGTGAAGGATGCCGGGGAAATCCGGGCTATGGAGGCGGCGGCCGCGGTGGCAGACCACGCCTTTTCCGAAGTGGTACCGGCACTGCGTCCCGGCATGACAGAACTGGACATCAAGTTCCTCGTCGAGCGCGCACTGTACGCCGCCGGAGCCGAGGGCACATCATTCGTCACGGGAATCATGATTCGCGGGGAAGGCTGTGACGGTCCACTTGAAGGCGTATCGTGCAAAGAGGGCCATCGGCTCGAACCGGGCCGGGTGCTCGCCTTCGATTTCGGTGCCGTGGTCGACGGCTACGCCAGTGATTTCGGCCGGACGGTCTTCATCGGCGAACCGGATGCAGAGTTGCTGCGGATTCATGCGCTCATCGTGCAGGCCCAGGCTGAGGGCATGCGCGCCCTCGTACCGGGTACGTCGACCCGCGAAGTCGATGCACATGCCCGCAGGGTGATAGAAGATGCCGGATACGGCGAGGCGTTTTTCCATAGACTCGGCCACGGGATCGGGATCGACGTCCACGAAGCACCGTTCTTGGCCCCCGGCAGTGATGGAACCGTGAAGGAGAACATGTGCTTCACCGTAGAACCCAGTGTGCTAATTCCCGACCGCTGCTTCATCCGCACCGAGGATGTGGTGCGGGTCACCCCCGAGGGTGGCGTGAGCCTCAACCACACGCCCACCGATCCCATCATCATCTGATGAGGGCGAAGGAGGCGCATAATCCCTCTCCCCTCTCGTACGCCCTGCCCCCGGGCCCGGGGGCAGGGCGCTTTCAACGGGATCCCGCATCCGACTTTGCATACATATCGGACGTACGGTGTGGGTGACTTAAAGAAATCTTAACCATTCCCACTGGCTTCCTCCCTATAATTTATGGAGAATATCCCGTCACATGTAAAAAGGGGGTATTGCGATTGAATATGATCGAGGTGCAAAATGTTCGGAAGCACTATGGTGATAAGGTCGCGGTCGACGATTTGAGCTTCTCCGCCGTCAAGGGCGAGATTCTCGGTTTTCTCGGTCCAAACGGTGCCGGGAAAACGACGACTATGCGCATGATCACCGGTTTCACCCCGCCCAACGCGGGCACCATCACCGTGGATGGAATCGACGTGACAGAGGACCCACTGGAAGTCGCACGCCACATCGGCTACCTCCCCGAAGACGCGCCACTGTACCCGGAGATGACCGTCGCGGACTTTTTGGACTTCATGGGCGAGATGAAGGAAATCAACGCGCGGGAACGCAAGCGGGAAATCGATCGCGTGGTCTCCCAGCTGGCGCTCGGCCCGGTATACCGCCGACTCACCGGAAACTGTTCGCTGGGATATCGTCATCGGATCGGACTGGCACAGGCCTTGCTCGGGGATCCCGAGATCCTGATCCTCGACGAGCCCACTTCCGGGCTCGATCCCCGCCAAAGGATCGAAATCCGGGAACTGATCCGGGACCTGGCCGGACGCCGAACCGTCATCCTCAGTTCGCACGTCCTCCCCGAGGTGCAGCAAACCTGTGAACGCGTCGTCATCATCAACGAGGGCAAGCTCGTGGCCGAAGACACTCCCAGTGGCCTGGCCGCCCGCATGGAAGGCCAAAGTGTGATGCGGATCAAGGTCCGCGCCCCGGCAAGGGAAGCCGAAGCCGTGCTGGAGAACATTGCGGGGATCGTCCGGATCAGCCGGGAGTCCTCGACGGACGAGGCGCTCCCCCTCTTCTCGGTAGAGATGGAAACGGGGAGCGACCTGCGCGAGGACATATTCTATCGATTCGCGGAAGCGCACTTGCCCATCGTGGAAATGACCCCGATCGGTTTCTCCCTCGAGGACATCTTCCTCCGGCTGACGACGGAAGACCCGGCGCGCGTATCTGCTGATGATCCAGGAGAGGGGGCCGTCAAGTCGTGAGAAAGGTATGGGGCATCACCAGGCGGGAATTTATGACCTACGTCCAAACCCCGATGGCCTACGCATTGATGGCGGGTTTCCTGCTGATCACCGGGTACTTCTTCTCCATGTCGCTATTGGGATCCCGGGCCGCATCGGTACAATCTATGCTCGGAAATGCCGGGCTGATCATGGTATTCGTGGCTCCCATCTTGACGATGCGCCTGCTGGCGGACGAGGATCGGACGGGTACCTCCGAGATC
>PUNF01000018.1 GCA_003552525.1 Clostridia bacterium
CATTCTCCACGACACTGCCGGACTACCCCGCCGATCTGCGCGGGGGAAAGCGAACGCTGGCCGTGATCGTCAGGCCCAAGACCCTTAAGCGAATCATTCCCGCGCTAAACGCCTTAACCTGCCTATTGGTGATGATATCCCCCGTATTTCACGGCGCCTGGCAATGGTATGCCATGATCCCACCGCTCGCCATCACCGCTGCCATGCTGGCCTTCATGCGAGATGCCGTTCCCGGCCAAAGGGCGATGACGTACTTCGTAGGTCTCAACATCGCCAGCCTCCTGTGCCTGGTCTCCGTGCTCACGCTATATTTCTTCGTAGGCGGGTAGAGTACATGCGCATACCGGGGAGCCGGATCAGCCAAGGTGGGTGGAACGCGAACGCCGGGGTTCCCGCGTTCCGAAAACGGCGGGACCCCCGGCGTGCCTGAGCATTGCAGTGCGCTACGACCGTTGGGTGATCTCGATACCCCTCTTCGTGTACTCTTCCAAGAGAGACCGGAACAGCTCACGGTCGGCTCCGATCTTTTCCGGATGGACAACACCCGCGGTATCGATTCGATCCGTCGCCACCATCGGGGCCAGGATGGAACCCGTGTAACCCGTGGTGCGTCCCATGCTGAGGACGCCCGCCTCCATATCCTTGTAGTCGACCATTTCGAAGACGGTCTCGGCGGCGGCACCATCCCGGGTGCCCGTGACCCGAACACGTAGGACGGTCATGTCGCGCTCATCCTCGCGCATCTTCAGCTTCGGATTGAGGAGCGTCGAGAGGAAATCCCGGGGAGCAATACGCGATCCGTCGACTTCGATCGGCTCGGTATCGAGCAATCCGCACTCCTTCAAGAGCAGGACCTTGTCATAATGTCCCCGGTGACGAATGGTTTTTTCGAAGACCTCCTCCACACCCTCGAATACCGGGTGGGTATACATCTGGATGAGTGTGCCCAATCCGTCGGTGACCGCCGCCTCGACGGGTCCAGTTTGTGCGAACTCCAGCTGTTCAAGCCCTGTTCCCGCGTCGACTTCCGTCAACCGACCATTCTGCACTACCCGACACTCTTCGAAAAACTGCGTCCAGACACCCTCGAGGCTCCATACCGCCTTGTATTGCAGAGGAGGCTCGGGATGCTCGGGTATTCCACCCACGTAGATATGTACTCTATCTACGGCGTCCAGGCCGGCCGCACCATAAGCCGCGAGCATATTGGTTAGACCCGGTGCGACGCCGCAGCTGGGAATCACAGTAACGCCCGCATCCGCAGCCCGGCGGTCGAATTCATCCATGCGCCGGTCGAACTCGCGGTTCTGGTAGAGTCCGTAATCCACGAAATCCGCGCCGGCCTTTATCGCTGCTTCCAGGGGAGGAATCGAGACGGGCCAGGGCACCGAGCTAATGATAACATCACAGCCCTCGTCGACGATCATGCGCGCAAGACCATCCACGTCCCGCACATCGACCTGACGGCCTTGTGCCCTGTCACTGTCCAGCCACTTTAGGACCGGATCCAGCCGCTCTTCCTCTAGCTCTCCCAGGATAATCTCCGCATCCGGATGCATCCGAAGCAGATCATATGCGGAAGCCGAACCCTGAACGCCGGCACCTCCGAGTATCAAGAACTTCATAGACATATCCACCCTTCCTCTGGCATACGTGGGCGACAAATTATTCACCGCCTGTATTTATTCGCGCGATGCCCCGGTTCCTCCCCTGAGACCCAAAACGATTGCTGAAGCGCCGGGCCGGGCCATGGATCCGTTCCAGGGTCTTTCCCGAGAAGTGACCTTCCCCCCCAAACCACTCCAGGGGATCATGATTGGCTTCTCTTGCCTCGTTTCGGGGAGGCATCCGAGCATCGGGGCACGGATATGCATGAAGGTACCCGCTATGTACTCCACGGGAGCGCGCGATCCGGCGGAATCAATGTCCCTCGGGCGTATCCCGGATGGTCCAGACGGTAGACAGGGTCGCCCCTCCCGACAACAGCAGGGGAAACCAGAAGGTGATCAGGCGTGTGACGAGAGCCACTGCCAGACCCTCGGGTGCCGACAACGAACCGCGTGCCAGCATAAGACTCATCGCGCCCTCGAATGTCCCGAGCCCACCCGGGGTGAGTGGAATCATGCTGAGCACGTAAGCCGAATAGGTGGAAATGGCCGCTGACAACGGGCGCACACCGAGTCCAAGCATCTGTGCCACGAGATATACTGTGACGGGATACAGTAACCAGACGATTGTCGAGAGCCCGAGCAATGTCCAACGTTCGCTCCCGCGCGTGAGCGCACGCGAGTATCCACCGGCGCCGCGGGCGGTCTGCAAAAACCGCTGCATTTTCCGCGCGTACGCCCCCCAAAGACCCGATCCATCACTTTCGTTGGACGTCACACGGTCGGCATCGCCACCGTGACGATGGGCCGTGGCAAAGAAGAGGGCGAAGACTGCGAAAAGAATGAGAAATGCGTACACCACCCACCGGGACAGCACGCCCATCGCACCCGCCGCCCCGATGACCGGGATTAGAACCAGGAGAAATGGCAGGAGAGACAGGTACTTGTGTGCCATGGCAGCACCGAGCACGGCGTCCCCCGGGAGACCCGTGGCCCGCCGGGAGAGATAGATCTTCGCCGCCTCACCGCCGACCTTTACCGAAGGTGTTACGCTCTCGACGAATGCAGAAGACAAGTGGATCCGAAAGGTTGACATAAAACCAATCCCCGCACCGAGGCTTCGAAGCAATCGGTGCCATTGATATGCGCTGACGCCGAGCGTCATCATCTGAAGGAAGAATAGAAGGGCCAGCCCAATCGGGTCGACGTGGCGTGCCACCCAGACCACGTCATCGCCTCCGGCAGCAATGATGAAGGCTCCGACGAGGGCAATTCCCAGTAACCATAGCAATACCATTTTTGCCTGCATACGTCTCCCAGCCCGTGCGATTGAGGGCAATGACTACCCTGAGCCCCGAGATCACAACGATATTCATTCTCAAGTTAGCAGTGCCCGATACGAGCAGTCAATCGCATTCGAATCGAAGGCCGGTCAACATCCGCAAGCCCGTTGAGCCGCTTGGCACTTTTCGGGGTTGGATTGTGTGCTCCCAAATCGAAACCCGCGATCCCTATTGGGTCCAGTATCGAGAACGTACGCCGCCAGATTATCCGCGTCGCGCTTTTGCACCGATGTTTCCAACGACGCCTCCTGATCCGAACGATTTGGCCCATACACCCGCGACTCCCGCGGGAGGTACGCGTGGCCGAAAATGCCGCCGCAATCGAATAAAACCGCCATTCGCGGCAATATGTACGCCATGCATATTCTCAAAAATCTACCGGCAATAGCAGGTGAATGCGAACATACATCGAATTAGAGACGTGCAAGTGGAGGAGGAAGCGATATTCGCAAATCATTATCTCATCTTGAAGCCGGGGCACAGAGATTCCCGGTACAGTCCGCCGGAGAAAGGGGGCAAGTCGAGACACTCGGTGATACGCTCATCCAAAAGGGGGAGAAATCTTGCGACGTACTAGATGGTTTTGGTTAGTCCTAATCATGTCGATGTTCATGCTGGTCTTTGTGGTCGGATGCGGTCAGCCCGCAGATCCGCCCCCGGAGCCGGATGAACCGGAAGAAGAGCCGGAGGAAGAAGAGGAGGAACCCGAGGAAGAACCGGCCGAAGAGCCCACCCGGGATCAAATCGTATATATCGGTGTGAGCTCGGAACCGCATCGCCTGGACCCACGCTTCGGTGCAGGCACCGTCGCGGCGCGCAATGTCCAGACCCTAGTCCACGATTCACTCATCTCGTGGGATGATGACACCCTCGAGATCGAGTACGTGCTGGCAGAGGAAATCAATATCCCGGACCCGCAGACGTATGAAGTGAAGCTGCGCGAGGGCGTCCTCTTCCATAACGGCGAGGAACTGACCACCGCCGACGTGGAGTACACGTACAATACGCTGCGTGACCCGGATGCCGCCGCCAGTAACTTCTCGCACTATGAACCGATCGAAGAGATCGAGGTCCACGACGACTACAATCTCACCTTCCACCTCAGGGAACCGAATATGCCGTTCCTCTATCGCCTCCGTGCGGACATCGTATCCAAGAGCTACTCCGAGGAACACGCAACGGACGAAAACCCCTACGGGGACGACTACACCAACATGAATCCCCTCGGGACGGGTCCGTTCAAGTTCGTCGAGTGGCGTACCGGTGAGGAGATCATCCTCGAGGCATTCGATGACTACTTCCAGGGACGCCCGAAGCTCGATCAAGTCATCTTCCGCCCCATCCCGGACGCGACCACGCGGACTGTCGAGCTGCAAACCGGCGAGATTCACATCAACGAGGAAATCGACCCGGTACAGGTAGCGATCACCGAGGCGGACGACAACGTGGTGGTATCCCGCAGGAGCCAGATGGGCTTCCAGTCGCTGGGCATCCATGTCGACCTGGGTGAGCCGACGGACGATAAGCGCGTCCGCCAGGCCATCTCCCACATGATGCCACGGGAAGATATCATCGACTTCGTCATGCACGGCCTCGGAGAACCGGCCTATGGTCCGATTCCACCCGGGCACTGGGCCCATGAACCCGATGTCCCGCGCTTCGAGTACGATCCCGACCGGGCACAGGAACTACTCGACGACGCGGGATACAGCGATGGCTTTTCGGCCGAGCTCTACGTCATCGAGGATAGCGTCCGCGTCCAGCTTTGCGAGATCATCCAGGAAGAGCTCTCCAAGTTCGACATCGACGTGAACATCAACGTGCTCGAAGGTGGAGCCTTCTGGGATCAGATGCGGACCGGGGAATCGCAAATGTTCCAGACCGGCTGGAATGCGGTAACGGACCCCGACGACTTCATGTGGCGGCAGTTCCACAGCAGCTCGGTCCCGCCGCACGGGGCGAATCGCCAGTTCTACCAGAACCCCGACTTCGATGCCATCATCGAGGAGGCACTGGGGGAGACCGACCAGGAACGTCGCAAGGAGCTATACAGTGAAGCCCAGAAGATGGTCGTGGAGGATGCCTCCTACGTGTTCCTCTATCACCATGAGCGCGCTCTTGGTACATCCCCCGACCTTCGAGACTTCGAATACTCCATCTACTTCTGCTTCCGCGACCTGATGGACGCGTATCTCGCCGACTAGTGAATCGACTGAAGACAGGCGGATCCGGGGGAAGCCCCGGGTCCGCCTCGTCCCGGAGGTGCATCCTTTGTTCAACTACGCCGTGAAACGCGTGTTGCAATTGATCCCCGTTCTACTGCTGATATCCATCCTCGTTTTCTCCCTGGTTTACGCGATCCCCGGTGACCCGGCTCGCATGCTGGCACCCCCGGATGCGTCCGACGAGGAAATCGATCGCATTGCGGAACGCCTCGGCCTACATCGACCACTGCCCGTACAGTATGCGGATTGGTTCGTTGGAGTGCTGCAAGGCGACTGGGGGAACTCGATCTCCTGGGGACGCCCCGTCCTTCCGGATCTACTCCGCAGGCTCCCTGCAACCCTTCAACTCGCTGCACTCAGCGTCTTGTTTTCCGTTGGCGTGGCCATACCCGTGGGGGTGCTTTCCGCCACGCGTCAGAATTCGTTTATCGATAGCATTTCGCGGGTTGCGAGTTTGCTCGGCCTGTCCATGCCCAACTTCTGGGTGGGGATGATGCTCATCCTGCTGTTCGCCCTGCACCTGAGATTGCTGCCCGCGTCGGGGCGCCGGGGATTCGAGTACTTGATCCTGCCGGCCATCACCCTTGGAACAAGCGGGATGGCGACCATCATGCGCGTCACGCGCTCGACGATGCTGGAAGTCATCCGACAGGATTACGTCCGGACGGCGCGGTCCAAGGGACTGTCCGAGCGCGTAGTGATTTACAAGCACACCCTGCGCAATGCCCTGATCGCCGTCATCACGGTCATCGGCCTTCAAATGGGCTTCCGCCTAGGTGGCACCGTGGTGATCGAGCGGGTCTTTGCCTACCCGGGCTTGGGGCAGCTGGCTTACCAGGGAATGATGCACCGGGATACCCCCATGATCATGGGGAATCTCATGTTATTTGCGACGATGTTCTGCCTGATCAACTTGGTCGTCGACCTGATCTACGCCTTCGTCGATCCAAGGATCAGGTACGGATGAGGGGCGTGAGGGCCAATGGCTGAAAGAATATCGCAATCCGACATAGAAGTCATCGAAACCGAATCCGTTTCCCTTTGGCGTAAATCCTTCCGAAGGCTGCTCAAGAATCGTACCGCGGTCATGGGCGCCATCCTACTGGTGGGGATCATACTGATATCCATCTTTGCGCCGGTGGTCGCCACCCACAGCCCGACGGAGCAGAGCCTACGCAACCAACTCCGGCCACCCAGCTCCGAACACTACTTCGGCACCGACGATCTCGGCCGCGACGTCTTCTCTCGGGTCGTCCATGGGAGCCGGATTTCGCTGATGGTGGGAGTCGGGGTCATGGCATTGCGCGGTCTCATCGGGATCACAGTGGGAATGCTCGCCGGATTCATCGGGGGTCGCACCGACCATATTCTCATGCGCATCTCCGATGCCGTGATTTCATTCCCGGGAATCCTGCTCGCCCTCGCCATCATGGCCATTTGGGGTGCGGGATTGGTGAACGTAATTATCGCCCTCAGCGTGGTCGGGTGGCCCCAATTCGCCCGGCTGGTTCGCGCCGAGGTGCTATCACTGCGTGAAAGGGAGTATATCGAAGCCGCCAGGGGACTCGGATTGAGTGACGTCGGCATCATGATCCGTCACATCTTCCCCAACATCCTCCCCCTGATCATCGTATATGCCTCGCTCACAATCTCCGCGCCGATCGTCTCAGAGGCTGCCCTCTCCTTCCTCGGCCTGGGTATTCAACCGCCCGACGTCAGCTGGGGTCGTATGCTATCGGGGGCACAAAGATACATGCGCGTTGCCTGGTGGATGGCGACCATTCCCGGGCTGGCAATCACCGTGACCGTGCTCAGTTTCAACCTACTGGGTGATGGGCTACGAGACGCGTTGGATCCGCGGATGAACTAGACTGTGATCGTCTTTCCTTTATCGGGATCGGTCCGCAATGACGCACCTACCACCACTACCCCGCGGATCGGTCCCGGTACATGTGCCACCCTTACTCTCCAGGTCAATTCATCGACATGCGCGACATCGAAGAACCGAAGGGAGCGAAATCAGCTTGGACAACACACAACCGGCAACATCTAGCGAAACACTGCACATCGGGCTGCCCGCGGTGGAGATCCCGCTGCCAGAGAGCGCATCGGACCAGGCGGAAAAGCAAACCATCGCCGCCATGTTGTACGACTCGCTCGTGCAGCTTGACGACTGTCATCCCAAGCCCCGACTGGCAGAATCCTGGGAGGTACACGACGAGGGCCGGCGGTGGACCTTTCGACTTCGCGAGAATGTACGTTTTCACGATGGAAACCCCTGCACGGCTGAAGATGTCGTCGCGGCCTGCGAACGCCTCGTCAATGCGGAAGGCCCCTTCGAGATGGAGGGACCATACGTACCCTATTTCGAACGAATGGAAGTCCGGGCGGCGGATGATGCCCGTATCGAGTTTACCTCCGGCCAGCCGATGGGATATCTTCCCGAGATCCTGGCGGGGGTAGTGGTCGGAAGTGGACCTGGTGCAGAATCCGACGCGATCGGTACCGGTCCTTACCGGGTCGAGGATTACGAGCCCGGGGACTCCCTTACCTTGGTCGAATCCACACCCGGCACACGCCGTTTCCCCCGGGTTCGTTTGCGTGCCATCGAGGAAGCGACGGAACGCATCGATAGGCTCAAGGCCGGGGACGTGGACCTGGTGACCGGTCTCGAGACGATAGAAGGCCTTGAAGACCTGCCCGGGTTCACCATCGAGCGTACCCTGAACACGTTGTCGGTCACGGGGTTCCTCAACGGATTCTGCCACCCCTTTTCCGACCCACGCGCACGCCTGGGTATCAACCTCGCGGTCGATATCGAGGCCATCATCGCGGAGGTTTGGAATGGGAACGCCGTTCCTGCGACGACCATCGTGAGCCCGAATCACCTGGGGTACCCGTCAACGCTCGCACCACATCCCCACGATCCGGAGGCCGCACGACGGCTCCTGGAACAGGTGGACATGCCAGCTGTGCTACACATGCGGGCACCTCACATCATCCCCGACCGTTCCCTGCAAGTCGCCGAGATGATCAGCGAGAACCTGGCCGCGATCGGCGTGCGTGTCACGGTTGATGACCAAGGGGATCGGCCCCTTTATGCCAAGGAAGTCGGCGCCAAGAATATTGGCCACCTCGGCATCTTTGACTCCAGCCCCCTCAGCACCTACCGCGTAATGTGGGAGAAGATATCGTCCCGGGCGCGGGGACTGTGGTGGCAGGGGGTTTCAGACGAAACCGCCGATGTCCTAATCGACCAGGCCGGCGCAGCATATTCATCTCGAGATCGCAAACGAGCCTACGCCGAGGCGCTTAACTGGCTTCACGAGAACCCGCACTGGCTGTACCTATATCACCCCGTGAAACTGTGGGCGCACGATCCGCAAATCCACAATATTCGCATGGATGCCGGCGGCATGTTGCGGCTGGAGGATTAGCGGCGAACCCGGGCACGATTATGTTGCCGAGATCGTGCCCGGGATCACCCACCGATGACGCGCAACGCCCTCGATCGGCAGCCCAACCCGTCGGGGATGAACCCGTCCAAACAGCTTATAGTCCGCATATTCCACCGCTATGGCCACCTGGCAGCGATTGCTCCGTCCCCGGGATGAGCCCGATCATCTTACGGGAAAGCCGCACATCACACTCCAACCGACAGAACATGTGCACATCCACCCCGGCCTCCCTCGGTTTGGACTGCTTGCCTCTCCGGATTCCGGCATCCTCGGACGCCAAGGGCGGGAAACCTGCCCAACTCGAGAGACGAATGCATCACCCACCGCGAGATCTTTGGGATCTCTTTCATCGTGTTCGACGACTCCTGCGTCGGCCCGACTGAGCAGACCAAAACCGCGGGTTCACTCGCACAGGAATACCTTGTCCACGTAGCGTAGTCACATGGTAGGAGACGCGATGGGAAAACACGCACCGACCTGAGCCGATACACACCACGCTGTACAAGAAACCGCACGATGTAGACGTGTTTCCTCGGAAGGAGGGAGCGACCCTCGGGTCGCAACACCATGGGCAAGGAAGAACTTAAAAGAGAAGTGATGCAGGCGATCGATGCATCGGCAGATCGGCTCATTGAATTTGCCGACGACATCTGGAAGCACCCGGAGCTCGGGTACAAGGAGCACCGCACCGCAGAGAAGGTCATGGAGTTCTTCGAAGAACTGGGGCTCGGATACGAGTCTGGACTGGCCCGTACCGGAGTGATGGCCGAGCTTCCGGGACGTTCGAACGATTTCAAGATTGCGATCATGGGCGAACTCGATGCGGTGATCTGCCGTGAACATCCCGATGCCCATCCGGAGACGGGCGCCGTTCACGCTTGCGGTCACCACGCCCAGCTGGCCATCATGTTCGGAACCGCGATGGGCCTGATGCACGGCGGCGCCATGGACCAGCTCGATGGAGCACTGTCCTTGATGGCCGTACCCGCGGAGGAATACGTCGAGCTGGATTACCGAAGCCACCTCCGCGAAGCCGGCGAAGTCGAGTTCTTCGGAGGAAAACAGGAGTTCATTCGCCTCGGTCTTCTGGACGATATTGACATGGCGGCCATGGCGCACTTGTTCGCCGGAGATCTCGGCCGGGGGATCATGATCTCCGATGGCAGTAACGGTTTCCTCGGCAAGCTCATACGCTACTTGGGACAGGAAGCACATGCCGGTGCGGCACCACACGAGGGCGTAAACGCGCTCAACGCGGCACTCCTGGGACTGATGGGCATCCATGCGCAACGTGAAACCTTCAAAGATGAAGACAACATTCGCATCCATCCGATTATTACCCGTGGTGGTGACCTCGTGAACGTCGTTCCATCGGATGTCACCATCGAGAACTACGTTCGCGGGCGCACCATGGAGGCCATCCTGGATGCCAGCAAGAAGGTCAACCGGGCACTCGAGGGAGGCGCACACTCCATTGGCGCACAGGTAGAGATCTCGGAAATCCCCGGCTATCTCCCGCGGGAACTGAACCGGGCCATGAACGATCTATACGCAGAGCACATCGAGGCGCTCGTCGGACCGGACAGCGTCCTGCGCATCGGCTCCCTCGGAGGTTCATCGGACATGGGTGATGTCAGTCACATGGTGCCATCCATCCACCCATTCATCGGGGGTGTGAAGGGGAGCAACCACGCGCGGACCTTTGAAATCACCGATCCGGAAATGGCGTACATCATATCCGCAAAGGCCATGGCAGGCATGGTCATCGATCTCCTCTGGGATGGTGCCAGTAGGGCAAGGGACATTTGCGACGATTTCGAACCCGTCTTCCCCGATACCGAAAGTTACCTCAAGATGTGGCGCGAGATCCTCTGACTCCTCCCTTCCTGTAAACGCAATGGGGCGGCCGCCACCGGCCGCCCCATTGCGCTTGTCTTCGTGCCACCGCAATGCTCAAATCACCAGGGGCTTTTCCACATTGCGAGTGAGCAGTCGATATCCCCCGGGAGTAACCAGGACATCGTCCTCAATCCGCAGGCCGAACTCACCGGGGAGATATACTGCCGGCTCGATGGTAACCACCATGCCCGCCGAAAGGACACCTCGATGTACCGCGGGATCCGAGTACGCGGGTGCATCCACACCATCATTTCCCGCCACGAGATATGGATCCTCATGTACGTCAAGCCCTAGGCCGTGTCCCAGTCGATGCGTGAAGTAAGCCCCAAACCCCTCCGCATCGAGGACATTTCGTGCACTCCGATCAATCTCGTCCGCCATAACGCCCGGGCGAAGGTGTTGCAGGGCGCTGTGGAATGCGCGCTCCACGGCGCGACGGACTTCCAATACGCGGGATCGCCCAAAGCCCAGCACGACAGTGCGGGTGATATCCGCATGGTACCCCTCGAACGTCGTGACGAAATCGACCAGGACCACATCGCCCTCGCAAATGCAGCGCTCGCCAGTGGAACCATGTGCAAAAGCGGAATTTGGTCCCGACAACACCGTGGCCCGGGCTGTTTCGAGTCCAGCCGCCAGACCGCTGGCAATCAGCTTGTCGCGAAACTCGCGCTCGGTGATGCCTGCCACGAGGTCTCCCTCGAGCGCTCTGTCGAGCACTTGTTCAGCAATATCAGCACAGGTCTCGACCAGGCGCTGCTCCGACGGGGACTTCACCACCCGTAAACCACGCGTGATAGCCATACCCGAGACAGCGCGGACGTCGGGCAATACCCGGCAAATTCGCAGGTAATCTTCGAAGGTCACCTGTGGAGCGAGAGCGAGGGTCGCTGAACCCGCGAGTTGCGAGGCCATGACACGATATGCACACTCGTGCTCGTCCCAGGTCAGTAAGCGGTCAACCGGCACCCGTGTTGAGAGGAAGTCCGCCTCGAAAGAAGGGCAAAGCAGCAACGTTTCGCCTTCACGAGAAACCAGCAGTCCGTGGGGGCGCTCACTGCGCCCGAGGCCGAGGCCGGTGAAATACAAAAAATCCGACCCAGGCGCCACGTACAACCAATCCAGATCCATCCGCGCCAGCGCCGCGGATGCCAAGGATAATCGCCCTCGCACTTCTTCTCGAGACATCGAGCATCACTACCTTCCCAAAAAACCCGGCGAACCACGCAACCGGACCCGGCATCCGGGCCCCGCACGCGCTTGGTCACGCGGGGTCATCATCTACACGCTGAAGCCAACCGATATACTGCTCGAGCCCCAGTTCGATGGATGTCTTACATTGGAAACCCATGCGCGTGATACGCGAGACATCCATGGGCTGGCCACCACTGGTTCCCGTCATAACGATGTCAGCGCCAGGACCGTCCACCTGGGTAATGGCATGATCGGGGACGAGGACATCCAGTGCCCTGAGGATTTCCTCTAGCATCACGAACCGGCCGGTACTCAGATTCAAAAGATCCGGTCCCCCGGATTGATCGGCGAGGAAGGCCAACCCTTCCGCGGCGTCCCCCACGTACGTCCAATCGCGTTCCGCAGTCGCACCCGACACCGTGGTCGGTTCACCACGGAGGGCAGCGCGAACCAGGTGATAGACCTGTGACATGTTCCTGCGGGCGTCGGTCGGATGCTCCCACGGCCCATACATCGAGGGTAGACGCACGGAACAAGCATCCAGATACCGAAGATCCCGGTAGGTGGACACGAAACGCTCCGCTGCGCGCTTGGTGATCCCATACGTAAAATCCGGATCCACAGGGAAATCCTCGGACATCGGTCCTTCCGGATCGAGGTGGCGATACACCGCCGACGAACTGGTGAACACGAAGCGAGGGACGTTACGCGCTACAGCCCAATCCATCGCATATAACACGCTCATGAGGTTTACTTCCGCCGTGCGCCGTGGATTGGGATCATCCTCCGAGGCCGTAATCGCCGCCGTATGCACCACGGCACGGTAGGGAAGTGACGGCAGGCGGGCCCATGCCTTGGGATCGGCAACATCCATCTCCAGCCATCGCACATCACCCGCGCATTCACCCGCCCGGCGAAGTAGATCCCCCGGAGTGTCGAGATCACAGGCCACGACGCAGTGGCCTTTGGACACCAAATGAAGCATCACGTTACTACCGAGGAATCCCGTCGCCCCGGTCACGAGATACGTTCCCATCCCCCACATCCTTCCTATCACCGTTCATCCCGCCATCCAACCGCCGTCTACCATGAGGTTGTGGCCGGTGATGAAACTGGACTCGTCGCTGCAGAGAAATACAACGGCTCCGGCAACATCGCTTGGGCGCCCGAGGCGCGGCCAGGGCGTACGACTTCGGGAGTATTCCAACGGGTCCACGGGATCGAGGGGCTTCCCCGTGAGGATCCTCCCGGGAGCCACCGCGTTACACGTGATGCCCTCTGCCGCATAATCAACGGCGATCTGCCGGGTCATGTACACGGCCCCGCTTTTGCCCACTCCGTAAGCGAAGTTGTTCGGAGCGCACACCATGCCGTGCTGTGAGGTGATGTTGATGATGCGCCCCCGAACCTCACCGATCGGATCCTGCCCCATCATCTGCGCAATCGCCCGCTTGCACCCGAGGAACACGCCCTTCATATTGACATCGATCACCCTGTCCCACTCTTCCTCTGTCGTCTCAAGCAGGGGCTTCCCGACACCAATCGCCGCATTGTTGACCATGATGTCGATCCGGCCAAACCGGGAAACGGCTCTCGTGATGAGTCCATCGATATCCTCCGCACACGATACATCAGTCTCTTCGAAAGCGGCTTCACCACCGAAAGACCGAATGACATCGACCGTGGCTATTCCCCCTTCCATGGGATCGCGGCGGACATCGGCCACCGTTACGATGGCACCTTCCCTCGCGAGCGCCTCGCATATGGCCTTACCGATTCCGGAGGCACCCCCCGTTACAATCGCAACTCGCCCCTCTAGTCGCAAAATACCCGCTCCTTTCGTTGGCCCCGCGAAATGTGGTCCGGGATGTGCAATCAGGAGACTACTCGCCGAAGTCCAATCCCAGGATGGATAGCTTTCCCGCAGCGTGTGAACCGGACCAGTATCGGCGCGGAACGCGCAGGGAAATCTTGCCCAGCAGTTGCCCGGTACTGATCTGCGCCCACTTTCCCAGCTGAATGGCGTCGATCGCGTCACCCCCTTGGTCACCGATCAAGACCACCTCTTCACCCAATTGGGGATCTGGGACACCGGACACGTCGATCATGGCGAAGTCCGTACACGTCCCAATGATCTTGCAGCGGATCCCGCGGACCAGCAGGCTACCGACACCGACGTGATAGCTGGTCAGTCCGTCGGTCCATCCCACCGGTATGATCCCCACTGTCGTGTCTTTCTCCAGCTGCAATTGCTGGCTGTATCCCACCCACCAGCCGGCCGGAAGCCGCTTGACCTGACCCAGGCGGGTGCAATAGCGCATAACGGGCCGCGGTGATAATGATGGTGAGGGTATGTGGTTGAGTCCGTAGAGTAGGCCACCAATGCGCACCATCTCCAGGTGCATCGCGGGAAAACGTACGGCCGCCTGGGAGGCGGCGAGATGCCTGGGAATGCCGGGAACGCTCGCATCGAGCACCTCGCAGAACCGGGTGAAGCGGCAAAACTCCATCCGATTGTGTTCCTCGGTCCCCGCGGGATGGCTAAGATGCGAAGCGACGCCGACGGGACGGGCATGTGGGCGCAGATGCCGGACCAACTCGGCCATTTGCTCGGCGTCATCCGCAAGCACGCCCATGCGACCTAGGCCCACGTCGACCTTAATATGATACGGCAGGGGTTCACCACGTTCTCGGGCCAGGTCTGCCCACGCCCTTATATGCGCCGGACCGGCGAGGACGGGCGTAAGCCCATGCTCCGCCATGATGGGGAACTGGGATGGAAGCGTCACCCCCATGACCATGACCTCTCCATCGATCCCGGCGAGCCTCAACTGCACCCCTTCGTCAACCAGGGCGACGGCGAAATGGCGGCAATACACCTGCTCGGATAGATGCCGCGCGACGGGGACTGCCCCGTGCCCATAGGCCTCGCTTTTGACCACCGCAACAACCTCGGCCGGGGCCACATGGCGTTTGGTTTGTCGAAAATTGTCCACCAGTAAATCGAGATCGACGTCCATACCCGTCACGTCATCAGCGTAGCCGTTCGCAAAGTGTTTGCTCACCGTCAAGGCGCGTACTCCCCTTCCCCGTCCACAACCCACACCAGCAATCACAGCAAGTGTGCGCCCATCACCCCGGGCCGGGCAAAGCGTTCGTCACGGAACCCTCGGTCTCGATGCGCCAAAGCCATCGGTCAAAAGCATCCGCGGGCATCGCGAGCGGTGCTTCGGAGCCCCCACCTTCACCGAGAACCCCGACCATGTTGTAAAGGCCCACATACCGCCCTCACCTGGTAATCGAAAGCGGCCCGGAGTCGCAGTGCCGTCATAACCGGCAGGCCTTCTTCCACCTGTTCATTCTTGGCATCTAGGCACCGGATGCGGGCGTGGAGAACCCGCAGGGACGACGCCTGCTTGTCCCCGATCCACTGTAACGGGGGCCGAAACGAAGCCGCTGCTCCTGGTAGGCTCCACCGTTCGCACCCGGAAGATCTGCGCCTTCTCTGCCCATACGTGCTCCCTCCCTCAACGCTTCGCCCCACCGGGCAGGAATCCCTGACTCCTTCCACACGCATGCGTTGCTTCCTTTCCCAGGCCACGCCACGCGGAGCATCACCATCTTCACCAGCGCACTACTTCCACGGTATCCGTTGTGCAATAATGAGAATTGAATTCTTCCCGGTGAATGGGGTGGTAATGTGACGGACTTTTCCACAGACCGCGCGTTTCTATCAGAGCACATCGCCATCGGCAAGGAACTCCTGTACCTCACGGGTGAAGAGTGCAGGGGTGTCGGGCTGACTCGTGATGAGATCCTCATCCTGGCGCATGACGCATTGTACGCCCATGGGACGGGCGATTACGAAATGCCGGCAAAGATCGGCGTCCATCCCTTCGACGACGTCTTGTATCATGCGATGCCAGCCTACGTACCCTCGAAAGCCGCTGTGGGTGCCAAGTGGATCGCATGCTACCCGCGAAACCCCTCGGAATTCGGGATCCCGCAAACGACCGGGCTACTGATGCTCAACGATGTCCTCAGTGGATGCCCCATCGCCGTGATGGACTCGGCCTGGCTTACCGCCATGCGGACGCCTGCCGTGACCGTCCTGGCCGCGGAGAAGCTCCATCCCGAAGCACGGTCCTTCGGCATGTTTGGGTGCGGTGTACAGGGGCGCGAACACGTTCGTTTCGTAACCAAGACGCTGAAAAACCTGGAGTCGATATTTATCTACGACGTGGACGAAGAGGCCATGGACGCCCTCATTGCGCAGGTCTCCCCGGATGTACCCGTATCGATTACCAAGTGTGAAGATTCGCGCGACCTGGTCGAATCGTGCGACGTCATGAGTTCTGCCACGGTCATTCTCAAGGAGCCCCTGGCCGCCGTCCCGGATGATTGGATCACCCCGGGGCAGACGATCCTCTCGAACGACCTCAATACGTTCTGGGATCCTCGCACCAGCCTCCGGGCCGATCGGTACATCGTCGACAGTCGCGCATCCCATGCCCTCTTCGCCGATATGGGATACTTCCCCGAGGGTCTGCCCGAAATCGATTGCGAGACCGGCGCAATCATCGCGGGCAGAGAGCCCGGGCGCACTTCAGCAGAGGAAATCATCGTATGCAGTAACATCGGCATGGCCGTATGCGATATGGTGCTCGGGCGCGCGATCCTCGATCGGGCCCTGGAGAAAAACATCGGAACGCGCCTCCCACTCTAGCGTCCTCTCATGGGAAGGCGTGGCCACTTAATCGAGGGACAAGCTTGCCTCCGACCACGTCCAAGGGCAAAGGGACACCCTTGGACGTGGGTCAACGTTCGACGGGGTTGGGATCGCGGGGTTGTTTATACGCCCATGCGTGCGGTGGGAAGTCAAGATTGTCGCCTCAGCACGACCGTGGGCGGGTCCCCATAAGAGAGGACCCGCCCGCCTGGGTTTCAGTCATTCGCCATTTCGCGTCCGCAATCTACCCGGGTGGACCGTGGTCTACTGATAGATCTCGATCTGGCTCTCCTCGCGGAGGTCACTGACCAGCTGATCCACACCCTGCTGCTCGCGTTCCTGAAGCACCTCTTCCTCGAGCTCGGGCTTCATCTCTTCGAAGGGCGGCAGGTCGTCCACCTGCTCAGCGTACATATCGTATCGCTCGCGGAGTTCTTCTTCCGAGACGTCCTTTTCTTCGGACTCGAGGTATTCTTCGACGTGCATATCAATGAGATTCTCGACGCGGAGCTGATCTTCAATATCCGCGATGAGGTCTTCTGAATCCATTCCCTGCTGCGCCAGGGCATCATCCAAGGCCTCTTCGTCACCATCAAAATGTTGGCTTACCAGCGTGTCATATTCATCTTCCACTTCTTCTCGGTCGATGGTGATGTCCCGCCGCTCGGCCTCATCATTGAGCAGCACGATCGCGATCATGTTGTTGAGTACCTGGTCGCGGATCATGTGTTGCATTTGCTCATCTACCTGCTGTCCACCCATCTGCATCATCATCAACTGTTGTTCCACCTGAGCGTCCAACTCATCTGCATAGATGGGGGTGCCATCCACCTCGGCGACGACGCCCCCGGGCGTCGCTCCAGTGCCACCAAGCTGCCAGGCGAGTGTACCCCCCACGAGTGCGACTGCACAGAAGATGGCAACACCCCATTTGACTTTTCTATTCGTCAGCAACTTCCGCATGCTGTCCCCTCCAATGACACAAGCGAAGATTCACGGGCGAGAGTACCATCGAATACCTCCATCGCTGTAGGGAGGTTCCGCCACAGGCATCGGCCGACCGTGTACCACCCCCTCCCTGGGCATCCAGCATTTACCACAACCGGGGGCTCGCTTGAATTTGTGCCCCTGATTGTACGCACAATGATCCGTAACTGTCCAGAGGCGTGCACTGATCCCAAACCATCGTGCGCAAGAAGCGTTTTCTTCCCAAAGAAGGCGGGCACCCGGGTGACCCCGTGCGCCCGCTCAAAGATGGAGTGATTGTCGTCGGCAGAAATGTGAACCGGTACTCGTCCGAGGTTGTGTCATCGAAGAAGCGTCACTTTTCATGGGTTCGCTTCCATCCTCACGTGGGCGCTACTTGCCCTCGTGGCCAAGCTGCTCATGCCTCACGCTGAGACGAAGGACCCTCTCGTGAGGAGCCAAAACCTACGGTGTAGCATGGCGTCCACCTCCTCCGATGCGTACGTTCTACTCGGTACGAGACGGACTCAACGGGATGCGTTCACCTTACCGCCGACGTGAGATGAACGTTGCTCTCCCTCTCAGCCAGAATCTACGCAGTAGCATGGCCGTCACCCCCTACACGGTACTCGTCGCTTAGAGTGTGTGTTCGGAGATCCGCGCCTGTTCCCGCGCAGATTTTACGCTGAAGCCTGGTTTAAACCCCTAATCACTCCTATCCTTTTCACCCCGCATTTTAGCATGCTCTCACTGGGTGTCAAGGGATTTTGCGCTCTTTTCCTTATATGATACATCGCCCACCCTTCGCCAGGAATCACGTGGTCCAGCCCTCGCCCTCCACTCCCTGCAACCGCTCGGCCCGGAAGGATTCGGGCTGGATACCGCTATCACGCAGGGCCAGTATGACGCCGTATACCGCCGAAATATCCGCCAGCTCCCCGCGTATTGTGCTACCCCCGGTAGCGCGTGAGACCATCTCTAAATTGCCTAGGTACTCGAGCAGCCGCGGGTCGGGACCCGCCCGGGTGCGAATCTCCAATAGCCAGGCATCCCCATGACGTCCCCCTGTGTGTCCACCCAATCCATAACGCCCCCAAACATCTCCATGTCAACCGATCAAGGGCACACCACGATGCCTGTACTTACGCATTACCCGCTTCCATTCGAGGGTGATCAGCCGATCCTATCAGGTCATCCAAAACGGGCGTCGCCACCGTCGATTCGGCTTTGAGCGCGGAAAACTCCCGTGCGAGCGATTCCATTTCTTCCCGGGCATTGCGGGCGTGGCGTGCCATCCCGATGTCGGCAATCTTGGTGTTGAGGACCCGCCGAAAGAGCGGGATGAGGAGAAAGTCGGGCATCCACATGATCCACCGCAACTGCGGGGGTTCTACCGGGTAACCAAGATCCTTAAGGACTCGATACGCTTCACGCAGTCCCCCGATGCAACGCTTCATCCCCGCCCGGCTCGCGGCCAGTGCGTAGTTGCACGTTCCCTCCTCATACAAGGCGTAGCTAAAGGGTACTGCAAGGGCCACATGGTACTTCTTCCATGCAACGATGTCCTCGCTGAAGACCACGGGAAAGCCCGCGGAGCGAAATACCTCTGCGAGAGACTGCAGCCGTTCCGATGGGCCGCCATCCAGTTCTCCCAGGGTTATTTCCTGGGAAATCATGTAGTGGACAACATGGCCCTCCCGCTCGCCGCCCGCGTTGGCGTGTCCGAGCACCAGGCGATCTCTTCCTAGCACGGCCGCGATCGCCTCGGGATCTTCGGCAGTGTTGGTCATGACGACAAATGTGGGAATATGGGGGTTTTTGGCCAGCTCGGTAAGCGCTGAACCCAGCTGTTCCTTCCTCACCAGCACCACGCATGCGTCATAGTAGGCGTCGGTGGGCATGCCCTCGAATACCGGGACACGCGTGGTGGTCCGCTCACCGGTACCGAAATCCTGCAATACCACCCCATGCGTCTCGATATCTCGATAACGCGCGCCGCGGGCCACCAGCGCAACCTCGTGCCCGGCTTCCTGTACCCGCGCCGCGTAAAGGCTTCCAAGTACACCCGCACCGAAAAACAGGATCTTCTTACGACTCAATGGGAACACTTCCTTTCCAGTCCCTATCATATGGGCGCCACGGAAGGGACGTACCTGCCAAAGGTTGGTTTCGGGGTTGGTATACGTAGCCCCATCCCTGTAATCGAAGGTGCTCCGAGGATCGCCCGTGGATACACGCGATGCACCGCACCGCCCATCCGCTGGCGCATCGGCAGATCCGGACACGGCTTAGCCGGCACCCACCGCCCATCTCCTCGACCGGGAGGAAGATGCAACCGATGGGGGAATTGTAGATGGGATGGAGGCCAAATGGATTATCCGCGACTGCTAAGCGTAAAAGTCAGCATTCCGCCGCTCTCCGAGACAATTCTCGATCGGCCACGCGTAAAGGACGTGCTCGAACAGGGGTTGTGCTCATCCGATGGATTCGTTCGGCGGCTAACACTCGTGTCCGCACCCGCGGGCGCAGGCAAGACGACCGCCGTGCAGTCGTGGATACGTTCCCGCGCAGAAAGAACCGCATGGTTGGCAATCGATCCCTCCGACGATGAACCCAGCCGTTTCTGGACATACCTGGTGTTCGCCCTCGGACAAGTGCAACCTCGGCTCGCCCAAGCGATGACGCCCCTTCTTCGATCAATCTCACCCCTGGAGCCCAGCGTAGCGTACGAACCCGTACTCACCTCCTTGCTGAATGTCCTTTTCCACGTCGATGAGCGGATCATCCTCGTCATCGATGACTATCACCACATCGCGAACAGTACCATCCAGCGCGGAATGGAGTTTTTCGTCGAGAATCTACCCTCCACCACGCACCTGCTCCTAATCACCCGCTCGGATCCACCCTGGCCACTTGCGCGCTGGCGCGCCCGAGGCCACATGGCTGACCTGCGAATATCCGACCTCCGTTTTTCCGACGACGAATCGGAACATTTTCTTCGCGAGGTGCGCGGACTTCCCCTCACCGAACAGGCGGCCCATTTGCTCTACGAGAAGACCGAAGGCTGGGTAACGGGACTGCATCTTGCGGCCCTATCGATGATACACGCGACGGATGTGGAGCGATTCATCCGCGATTTCACCGGCAGCGATCAGAGCGTCTTCCACTTTCTCGTCGACGAAGTGTTCGCATCCCTGGCTGCGGCGAAACAGGAATTCCTGATGAAGGTCGCCATCAGCGATCGCTTCTGCCCTCCCCTGTGCGACACACTGACCGGGGAATCGGATAGCGGGGAGATCCTCAGGGAGCTCGAGAAGGCGAACCTTTTCGTGATCGCATTGGATCGGCAGGATTACTGGTATCGGTTTCACCCCCTCTTCTCGAGCTTTCTCCATCACATGCTGCAGCGAAAGAGCCCGGGATCCCTACCGGCTCTACACCGCACCGCCGGCGAGTGGTGGCTCAAGCAGGGGGAGATCGGCCAAGCACTGGCGCACCTGAGGAAAGCCGATTCCCCTCGACAAATGGCCACCCTGTTGGCAGCGCATTTTGACACGGTGCTGTCGAAGCACGGCGGCCGCTTACTGATCGAAACGCTCGAAGCGATCCCGGACGACATCCTGGTGGGGTTCCCGGATCTGCTGATACAAAAGGCTTATCTACACCTCATCCACCGGGGGCAAGACGAAGCAGAGCGATACCTGCGAATGGCAGAAGACCGTGTCGGGGATCACCCGGGAGAAGAGGGCAACCTGGGCCGACTCTCTGCGGTGCAGACCTACCTCCACATCTATAGCGATCGATCGCATGAAGCACTGGAAGCGGCGGAGCGCGCACAGCGAAACCTGGCATCCTCTGATACCTACTGGAGGGTTACCACCGCGGTGTTAAGCGGTGATATCCGATTGTTCGGAGGCGATCCATTCCGGGCAAGCCGGGCATACGCAGAAGCGCACGGGATCGCCACGCGGACGCAAAATGACTACCTTGCGATTAGTACTGGGTTCAAACGCGCGACGAGCCTGTATGCCCTTGGTCGCCTCGAGGATGCCGAGAGACTCGTCCGAGATACCCTGGCAAATGCGAAGCGAAAGGGCATTGACCGGGTGGCTCGCGTGGGGCTCCTCTGGGGGTTGCTCGGCGAGATCCAGCGGGAGTACGGCATGCTTGACCGCGCACATCTTCTCACGGAGCGCGGAACCGCGTTGAGTCGACCTGAAAAGCCATCTCTTGCGTGGAACCTCCTCCACCACATCGCCCTCGCGCATTCCGCGGAAGACGATGCGGCCGCACGAGAAGCCCTCGCTGAGATCGACCGCCTCCACGAATCCAGCGTATTGCCGGGATTTATCACCGCCCGGGCCACTCTCTGGCGAGCCAGGATGGCGTGGCGAGATGGAGAGGCAGCTTATGCAAGGGAGATCCTCGCCCAATCGGGTATATGGGAAGGCGTTTCTCCCGCCGGTGGGCAGGAAGAGGGCTTCCTACTCCTCGCGGACATCTTGCTGGATCAGTCGCCCGATCACCTCGGTACGGTCCGTGGCTGGCTGGCGCGCATCCATGGTCTCGCACGTACTGGTCGGGCGAGGCTCACGCTGTGCAAGAGCCTGCTTGTATCCGCGCGCATGCATGCGCACTACGATGATCCCGACCGGCGAGACCGCGTCCTTCGACACGCGCTGAAGCTCGCGCAGGACTGTGGCCTGTGGCAAACGCTAATCGATGAAGGACCGTGGCTACAACGTGCTTTGCGTACACTACAAATCCCCGGTACGCTAAATTGGTTGCGGGACTTCGCGAAGCAACTCCAGTCCGCCATGACCGCGGAAGATGCGTGTCCCGGGGGCGAACTCGGCCGGACCCAGAAAGACACACACGATACCCTGGTCGAACCGCTTACCGATCGCGAGATGCAAATCCTCGGGCACCTGGCGAAGGGGCATTCGAATCCCACCATCGCCGAAGCACTCCACCTGTCAGTGGGCACGGTAAAGTGGCACACGAGCAACATCTACGGAAAACTCGGGGCACGCAATCGCACGGAAGCCGTCATCGCCGCGCAAGAGGGCGGGATCATCACGCCAGGGGAGGGCCGGCAGTGAATAACCGCTCGGCGGTTGCTCCCACGACATCCGCCACCCAACCGAAGGTTTCGATGATCCGTAGACGGAAACGATGTCTGGAGCGCACCCATGCGAGATGGGTAGGGTGTTTCGATGGGAGGGATAACGACGTGTCCCCGCACAAGACGGCCAAAATCCGAAACCGAGGGATCCGCACGGCGCTCATTGCGGCGGTGATCCTGATCGGGGCGGTTTTCCTCGGGTTTTCGATCTACGTACAGTGGGCGAGCTATCCCGCTGAGGAAGATGCGCTGCGGGACATAAGATCGGAACCTTCCCTCGACATCTTGCAGACGCGGCACTATTTCGCGCTGATGCCAAGGGAGGACGAAGCACCTCAAGCCATCATATTCTACCCCGGCGGCCTGGTCGCACCCGAGGCATACTTGTACAAGATGGGTCGCGTAGCGGTGGAAGTCGGTGCGCCGGTATATGTGCTGCGGCCACCATTTAACGCCGCGATATTCTCCGTCAACGCCGCATCGCGCGTTATCGATTCACACGGCCTGGAAAAACCGTGGGTCGGTGGCCACTCGCTCGGCGGCATCAGCGCAGCGCGATTCGCAGAGCGTACAGATCATCCCATCGGGGGCCTCTTTCTACTCGGATCCTATTCCGATCGAGATCTCGGCGAGGCACCTTTCCCAATGGTATCCCTGATGGGCGATAACGATACGGTCATCAACCGCGACAACTACCGAAACGCCCAGTCCAACCTGGGGGATGATGCGCGCATCGTTGACGTGCCCGGGCTGAACCACGCCGACTTCGGCAACTACGGTGCGCAACGCGGAGACGGCCCGAGCAACCTTGTGGATGACGAGGTCATTGACTTGATCTCTTCCATCTTTCGATAGATCGGCGGGGGTGGATCTCCAACGCCTCGAGCCGCGCACCGGGCTCGGCTTCTGCATCTTGCGGATTCGCGTCCCACCATCCTCATCCTTCGTGCCACTCCGCCTCGAGATCCTCGAGGATCTCGAGCAATTCTTCGTTGGAAGGGATATCCGCCATCGAGTGGCCATAGTGTACATACCGCAGCGTTCCCCGCTTATCGACGATCATCTGTGCCGGCTGGCGGCCGAGCTTGAAAAGGTTCACCTCCTGGCCATACTGCTTGAGCACAGCGTGGGAAGGATCGGATGCTCCGACGAAGGGAATCTGGTGTTTCTCCCAGTATGCCCGGAATGCAGCGTCATCCTCGGGGCCGATGGAGAGGACCTCCGCGTCGAGCGCGACGAATCGGGGATAATCCCGGCGCAACTGCGCCAGATGCCGACGGCAGAAAGGTCACGCGAAGCCCCGGTTCAATACCAGGATCACGTGCTTTTCGTCGCGAAAATCGCTCAATCTCACGGTGCCCCCACCCGCGCGGTCGAGGGCGAAGTCTGGGGCGGGCGTATGTAGCTCTACCTGGGCCATACTCTACACCTCCAATGGTCCATTGGCTGAAATCTGGCTAGCGTGTTCTCATGCCATCATTCCCACCGGCACCCGGGGCCAAAACCGTCCTGAGGGCCCTCTCGAAGCGAATATCATCCTCGCTGCTTCGGGGAGAGGGACCACGCGTGCGGCCACCACCCCTTCGATGCCTGGCCTGGGCCGCCCGCACCTCGAGCATTGCGCCCATATCGGCATCCCGGTACCGTTTTCCCGATGGACTGAGGCACGTCGCTCCCTTGGCAAGGACCATGGACGCGAGGCCCCAATCCGCGGTGATAACCACGTCCTGCGCACATGCCAGGTTCACGATGTGCATGTCCGCCGCTTCCGGATCCGGATCAACCGTGATGTGCCAGTCCGAGTCAATCGCGTGATTGACGCTGGCGACAGTCACCAGGCAGCGCCCGAATTCTCGCGCAAGAACGCGACAAATCTCAAAGACCCTCCTCGGGCACGCGTCTGCATCGATGATGATCCGTGGGGGTGTGCCCCCGGTGTCGTATTGCTCTTTCATTCGCCAACGCCCTTCTTGGCTGCCGTCCTATCTTCCAGAAATCACATCGGGGCTTCCGAGCGACCAGCCATTCATGGTGATCTCCACTTTCCGGATACGTTGTGGCACAAGTGGCCTGTCGGCCGCATCGCGTTCCTGCGCAACGATCGCGTCGACGATATCCATCCCGTCGGTGACACGCCCGAAGGCCGCGTAAGCACCATCGAGATGCGGAGCGTCGGACACCATGATGAAAAACTGCGAACCCGCGGAGTCCGGGTGTGATGATCTCGCCATGGAAATCACACCGCGCTCGTGCAACAGCTCATTGGGGAAGCCATTCGAACGAAACTCCCCCGCGATCCGGTATTCTGGCCCACCGGCTCCCGTGCCGGCGGGACACCCACCCTGGATCATGAAACCGGGAATGATGCGATGAAAGGTCAACCCATCGTAGAATCCGGCGCTTACGAGCGAGGCGAAGTTTTTCGCGGTATTGGGCGCAACATCGGGGTACAGCGCGATAGACACGCAACCCCCGTGCTCCATCTCGATCGTCGTCATTGGCAAAGACATCGTGAATTCCCCCGTCCGCGTTCTCGTTCTCTCCGCTAATCTTATCACCAAGCATGTATCCGGTCTTCACGACAATGGGTTGGCAACGGGCGCCGATTTCCCGCTTTGGGAGACCCGCAAGATGCCAGGACGCTACATGGGTGATATAGTGCCATTGGGAGGTATGAGCGTGCAAAGAGATAAAATTGCCATTTTTGTCATCCTCGTTATCGTCCTCCTCGGCTGGAGCGCATTGGGCTGTGCCCGCGAAGATCCCGGCATCCAGTTCGAGGGGGAGCGATACTTCGGTGTCCCAAGCGACGACGACGCGATCCAGCGTTTCGAAGCGTCGCAAAGCGAACGCGAACTGTCGATCCGCGAGCTGTCCGAAGACGAATGGGACTACGCGGTGGAAACAGACGGGGACACCTATCACGTGGCCGGTTCGGCAAGTCGTGTCCGCGTCGGGTTCCCCGATGGCCGGGTGTTGACCAGGACACACTCGGAATCCGCGTCATCCGGCAGCGTCGAGGATGGTGCAACCGCGTCGTGGGAGGATTGGGATCGAGTGGATGCCCTGGGCACCCTGGTGTTCGGCGCCCCCACGGAGCGTGCACCCGAGGGTCCACGCCGTGGCCCTATCCTCGGCGCGGTGCTCCTCGTGGCGGGCTTGCTCTCCGCCTTGAAGCCAGAGTGGGCGTTCAAGCTCGAAACGGGATGGAGGATAAAGGATGCCGAGCCCTCGGACGCCTATCTCATCGTGAGCCGTGTCCTGGGATCGATATTGGCACTGCTCGGGCTGGCCCTGTTGGTGCGCTAGCATCCATTTGTTCGCACCCAATAAGGATGTGCGCCCCCATGGCCCCGACAATCATACCGGTCTCACCACCGGCTGCCAAGCATTCGTCACCGAGGCCCATCGACAACCACTACAGTGCGCCGAAGGCCCGGCTATCGCGGCCTTCGACGTTGGGAGGCAATAACCATGAGAGCCGGCGTATTCATCGACGGAGCATACTTGAGCCATATCCTCAAGGACTATTTCGACCTGATGAAAATCAATCACCACAAGTTTGCACCCTGGGCAGCCGAGGGATTCGAGCTCTTCCGCACCTACTACTACGACTGTCTCCCCTATCAATCAGATCCACCCACAGAAGAAGAACAACGGCGAATGGACAACACCCGTCGGTTTTTTGACGCCCTCCGCAGCGGCGATCGTTTCACGGTCCGCGAAGGTCGGTTCGAATACCGCGGCCTGACCCGGGAAGGCGAGCCCATATTCCAGCAGAAACGCGTCGACCTGCAGGTTGGTCTCGACATTGCCTCGCTGGTGGCCAAGCACCGGATCGATGCCGTCGTTCTCGTTTCCGGTGACAGTGATTTCGTACCCGTGATCGAAATCGCCTTCAATGAAGGCGTCTTGACCCGGCTGGTACACGGCCCGAGCAACACCTATCACGGGGATCTATGGAGGATGTGTGACGAAAGGAGGGAAATCACGCGAGAGGCCCTTTCCGGCTTGCTGCTATGACACCCCTGATGGCGATGGAAGGCGAGAGCATCTTTCGAATGCGTCTTCGGGAGAGGGAATCCACCGTAAACGGGGAATATTGCAGGTTAGGATCCAACTCTTCGATAGAAAAAATAGAACCTGTCCCTGGACGCCAATCTCGGTCCCGGGCACAAATTGCGGGAGGGAATTATGCTCAACCGGCTACAAAACATGTTCCAGAACAAGGATGAAGAACCACAGCAGGAATGCGCCACGGATGCCGCCGATGACGCCCCGGAAACGAATCGAGAAGAAGATCTCACCGAGCAGGAACGACTGGACGCCCTTATCCAGCTGCACGGGGAGCCGGTGGATCGCGATCGGGCGGCGGTCAACCTCTTGGACGCAGTAGGGCAGATCCTAAACCTCAAGCGCCTATCGGAGGAGCAGGTAGAGGATCTTCGCGAGAGACTGAAGACCTCGCAATCAAATGTGCAGTATGCCAATCGCGACCTCAAGCAGGCCCATGTAACCCTTGAGGAATCCCAGCGAAGAATGGACGAACTAAAGGAGAACCTCGCCGCCAAAAACGTGCAAATCGACCAGCTCATGGAAGACTACCGCACTCTGCAAAGGGAGATGGAAGAGAAGACCGAGGAACTGGAGTCGATCCGGGAGGTCGAAAGAGCCAAACACGAAAAGATCTATGATCAGATGGAGCGCGAACAGAACAAGTTATCCAAGGCGCTGAAAGAGACCGAGGAAACCGTATACGGGCTAGAGGCCGAGAATCAAAACCTCAAGGGCAAGCTGGCACGTGCCAAAGAGGAGAACGACTACCTCATAAGTGTCGTCGACGATTTCACCAGCCAGGTCGCCGCCTCCCGGCCACCCGCGCCGAAGGGTCAAGGGGATGGAAACGGAGAGGATCGCTAATCCAGGAGACGACTTGCACCCACCGGTGGTGTGAGCTGATACACCTCAGCGCTCGGCGGCCCATGCATTTCGTCGTGGTATCCCTGTCCGAGGGCATAGTATCCCGGCGGCTGCAGATGCCCATCCACCCCAGAATATACCGCGCCCTGTCCGGCGTGCTTCGCGAATTTGGCCCTGGGGTCCGATATCGTATTTCGCTCCAGCCTCGCTGGGACCCCTATCGCCACGCATACCTCGGGTCGATCCGGGCGGTGAGTCGCGTTGGTAGTCACCTGCGCTACTTCCCGTGCACGAAAGATCTCGCGGAACGCCTCGGTTATCTCGCAACCATCCCCCGCATCTCTGATCTGCCGGCGTCCGGAGAGGAATACCCGGGGGTCCCTGCGCCTATTGATACACGCGCCCTAAAAGGCGTATTCCTCGCGACATTGCTCCTTTCTTCCCTTTCGCCCGCGATCATATCCCTTTCGACCGGGCCGGTGACCCGACCGCGGGGTCAGACACCCACGATGACACAAGTCACCGAGGAGGGCAGTGTAACAGCCCTTGAACCGGAAGTCACGGATGGCGACGAGGAGCAGGTCTTCAAGGATCAATCGCCACCCCGCACAAACCCCGCTGCCCGGAACAAGGATGCCGGCGGAGGGAGCCCAGGTGCTGACCCGGTGACAACGGCTCCGCCGGCAAGTTCGGTCGGAAGCCCCAGCCTGCGGACCACGGAAACGATCTCTGCTCTACCTCCGGGATATGTGGCCCTCACCTTTGATGACGGGCCATCCAAGTATACCCGTGAGATCGTCGAGATCCTTGCAGAACATGGCATTGAAGCCACGTTCTTCTTCGTCGGCCAGCACGTGTCCGCGGATAAGCAGGCTGTTCGCTTTGCATACGACCAAGGTATGTCGGTCGGTAACCACTCGTGGTCGCACCGTTGCGCCTCGACACTGGATTCGGAACAACTGCGGCGGGAGATCCGGCAGACAGGAAAACTCATCGAGCAGATCACCGGGTACCGAACCACTCTATACCGACCACCCTATGGAAACATCACACCGGCCCTCGAGAGAAACCTGCGAGATGACGGTATGACAACGGTGATGTGGAACAGGGACCCCCGGGACTGGAAGGCAGCAACAAAACACGACATCCTGGAGTACTTCCACGCAATCCCTGGATCCGGGGGGATCTACATCATGCACGAAACCGCCCAAACGGTCGCGGCGCTACCGTACATTATCGCACACCTAGAGGAACAGGGCCTCGACTTCGTCTCCTTTGACCATAACCCTCGACACGACGTCATGGAGAAAGCCGATCCGTAGCGGTGGACCCGTGTTCCGGCCTTACCAGGCGACAGCGCGATCGGGATCACCCCACGAACTATACAGCCTACCTGTCCCCCAGCATCACCTCGAAAATCGCCCGCACAGATCGCGCAAGAGCAACGGGATCGTATCCACCCTCCAGGATGAATGCCAGCTTTCCGGTGCAAACCTCCTCGGCCATTTCCATGATCCACCGCGTCATGTCCGCAAACCCCTGCTCGTCAAGTCTCATGTTTGCCAGTGGATCCGCAGCGTGGGCATCCTGTCCGGCGGACACGAGAATGAGGTCGGGCCGAAACCGATGCAAGCGCGGCTGCACTTCACGTCGAAGGACGCCTAGATAGTCATCATTTCGCGAACCCGCCGGCAGCGGAACATTCAGTGTCGTGCCACGTCCAGCACCTCCGCCGATCTCGTCACGGCCGCCCGTCCCGGGAAACCCGGGGCTCTCATGGAGCGAACACACGTAAACGCGGGGGTCGTGCCAGAAGATCGACTGTGTGCCATTCCCATGGTGGGCGTCCCAGTCCAGGATAAAGATGCGCTCACAGCCGTAGACATTCAGTGCCCTGTGCGCGGCAATGGCGATATTGTTGAACAGGCAGAATCCCATCGCCCGGCTGGCCGTGGCATGATGACCGGGCGGACGGGCGAGAACGAATACACGCCGGACTTCACCCGTTAAAACGGCGTCAACCCCGGCCATCGCACCGCCGGCGGCCCAAAGCGCCGCCCCATAACTGGACCGGCTGACCGGGGTATCTGGATCCAGGGGTTCCGCTCGCGCAGAGTGATCGCGTACCTGGCAGATGTACCCGTGCGCGTGCGCCCACGCGACCTCAGTAAGCGCTGCACGACGCGGAGGAATCCGGACGAGGCGATTCGTCTCCACAAGATCTTCAAGCGCACCCATGATGGTCCGTAGCCGCTCGGGACTCTCGAGATGACGACCGGTTTCGTGGGAAAGGCTCACATCATCGTAGACGTATCCCACGCCCGCGTGCACGTCAGGACCCGACGGGACCTCTATTGCATCGGCGTGGGACTTCCGGGTGGAAGCCCACGCCGATGCAAATGGATTAAGAGAGCGCACCGAGAATCTCGCGAAGAGCCCCGATAATCCGATCAATCTGCGTCTTGTCGATTACCAGGGGAGGCGAAAACGTCAGGGTATCGCCGAGGGGCCGCAGGATGATGTTATGTTCGAGCAGTTTCTCGGAGACCCCGGGACCCGTCCGGGCATCTGCCGGGAATGACGTCTTACTGTCCTTGTCCCGGACGATCTCCAATCGTGCCATGAGTCCCTTCGCGTCGACATCACCTACCACGGGGAGGTCCCTGAGATCGTTGAGGCCCTCGAGCAGATATTGCCCCTTATCGCGCGCCTGTTCAACGAGCCCCTCTCTTTCGATGATGTCGAGATTCACCTGGGCGGCCGCGCATGCTGCAGGGTGTCCGGCATAGGTCGTACCGTGCAGGAATTCCTTCCCCTCACCATACTTCCCAATATACGGTTCGTAGATGGACTCGTTCACCAGCGTGGCTCCCAAGGGCTGATAGCCCGAAGTGAGGGCCTTGGCGAAAACCATGATATCGGGCACGAGATCCCAGTGCCTCGCCCCGAACATTTCGCCGGTGCGCCCGAAGGCCGTGACGACCTCATCGGCTATGATGAGCACATCGTACGCGCGACAGATCCTCTGTATCTCCTGCCAGTACCCGTCGGGCGGAACAAGCATGCCGCCGGCACCCATTACCGGCTCACCGATGAAAGCGGCCACCGTGTCGGGACCTTCAAACTGCAATGTGCGTTCCAGCTCCCGGGCACAGGCGAGGCCACAGTCGGCCAAATCGAGGCCGTAGGGGCACCGGTAACAGTAGGGCGCTTCGATGTGGCGGAATCCGGGTACC
>PUNF01000162.1 GCA_003552525.1 Clostridia bacterium
CGTCTGACATGAAAAGGATGCGTTGGAACCCGGGCAGGTCGGCCGCCATTTCCGCCAGCTCTTCCTCGAAACACAGGTAGTCCCGCGAGCGGTTGGCCCAAAGCAGAAGCACATCCCGGTCCCGGTCGTGGTCGCGCATGTAGCGAAGCATGCTCATAAACGGCGTGATCCCGATGCCTCCCGCGATGAAGACCGCCTTGCCCTTGTCGTCGTGGTTGCAATAACTGAAGATCCCATAGGGTGCGTCGACGAGGGCGCCATCCCCGACGGATGTCTGCCCGATGGTTGCCGTGAAATCACCGGAAGCCTTTGGCGTAATCGATAGGTGTTCTGCCCCCGGCTTCGAGGAAATGGTGAAGGGATGGGATTCCTCGCGCCTGCCGTCACGGAGCAGGTGTACGTGAAGGTACTGCCCGGGAAGGTGGGAGACAGTGGGACCAGAGAAGCGGAGGGTCCAGATATCTTTCGCCTCTGGGATCACCGCGGTGACACGATATGGGTTCCGATGCATCCGTGCGATGCCCCATAATCGGTGTACGACGAGGGCGCTGAAGCCGGCGGCCAGGGCGGCGTATGGGTAGAGAAGAGCAGAATCCACGATCGCAACATTGAAGAAATGGACGGCCGCTACGGGCAGTACGAGGTAATTCGCGAGGTGAATGCCCTTCCAGGTCCCGTACCGGAGCCCGAGCGATTTATGTAGGGATGCGGTGGAGGCCGTGGCGAAAAGAAGCAGGAGTGCCAGCATGCCGAGGAGCCGTCCGGGGTCGAGGAGGATTCCATCACCCAACCGAAGTCCCGTGTAGGTCACCAGGGCGGCATGGCCGACCAAGAGGCCAACCGCGGCGCGGCCGAGCCACCGATGGTGATCCAACATCCGGTCCTGGCCGTAACCACCTTCAAACCAATGCACCCGTGAGGCGAGGATGTATTGCAGGATCAGGGCAGCAACACCCCAGGCTGCGAGGAGGCGGAGAAGGTCGTATAGATCCGGCACGGGTGATCCAGTGCCCCGGATGCTTATCCACCATGCAAGGGCAACTGCGGCGAAGGAGATTAGGGCTAGGATGCCAAATCGAATCCTGCCGTTGAATCGCATCGGTTGCATATGTCTCAATCCTCGATTCAATCCACGGGTGAAGCCCGGGGCAATAGTTTGGTGTCAACGCGCCGGACGATGTTGCGCTGCTCGTCCACGGGGCAATCCCCTTGCCGTGAAAACAGCGGCCATCGAAGTCACGTGTCGTGCGGGGGCAGAGACCCGGGAATGGTGTTGGGTGCTGGCTGGAACGGACTTATTCAACTCGTGCTCTGATGATCGCACCCAGTCGACACATGGCGCACACAATACCGTATTACCCATCCAGAAAGGACACAATCATCGGATAATTAGGTTTCGATCAGAAATCCGAGCCGACGGAGGGCTTCGCGGGCACGACGCAGCTGTGACATTCGGTCAAACTCCACGCGGTGAAGGTGTATACCCCCGGTGAGTTTGGAGAGGAGGGAGATCTCGTCCCGCTCAACCCGAGCCAGAAAAGACGCGACGTCCTCGCGTGTTTCCATTAACAGGTTCCCGTGCAGATCGCCATACAGGGGATGCTCCACGGTGACGTCGACGATGCGTACACCCGCGTCGATCAGGGCAAAGAGTTCGCGGCCGGTGTCCGCCGGGTCATGGCATACTGCGAGTTGTGCGGTTGGAGTCCGGTGCCCGTTCGTCGCCTCGACCAGGATGTACCCGCTCGGGGTCGCCACAACCTGCTCCCCTCCAGCGCGCAGGAGCGCGACATCCGCGACCACGACCTGACGGCTCACGCCGAGCCGTCTTGATAGTTCCGAACCGGTGACCGGTCCCTCGGCCTCCAGAAGATACTGCATGAGCCTCTTTCTCCGCGCATTCATCCGGGCATTGCCTCCCCGCTCACGATGGAGAGCATTCGCTCGAGCGCCTTTCGTGCATCGTGCCCGACCGAGGGGTCGATGTGTACCGCACGATCGGTGTGTCCACGGGCAGCGTGATCGAGGGCCTCGGCGAGATCGGTCTCAGTAATCGAGCGCATGTCCTCGCACCATCGATCCCGACCGAGGGAGGCGATCGTGCGTTCGGGATACATATCCGCCAGGTAGTGCACCAGGTGCGCCTCCGTCCCCACCGCCCAGGCGAGATCCGGTGGACTCTCCTCCACCGCGCGCACCATGGCCGCCGTGGAACCGACGAGATCCGCGAGACGGCATACCGCGGGGCTGCACTCAGGATGCACTGCCACCTGCGCACGACCCTCGCTCCTTGCCAAAACCACATCGGAAGGGGAAAACTCCTGGTGTACGGGACACTCACCCTTCCACAGGATGATCTCGGCATCATCGGGTTCGGCGGGACCGATGAACCGGCGGTTCACGGGATCATAGATTGCGGTGTCTTCCTCCCGTATCCCCAGGGTGCGCGCGGTATTTGCGCCCAGGTGCTGATCCGGCAGGAAGAAGATCCCCTGCCCCCGTTGGCGGTACTTGCTGAACACCGTGGCTGCGGAGGATGACGTGCAGGTCGCGCCCCCACGGGAGCCGCAGAATGCCTTGATTTCGCTCGAGGAGTTTACGTAACAAATCGGCGAGAACTCGTCCGCACGCGGGCCCAGCAGCGCAAACGCCTCTTGTGCCTGGTCACCAGTCGCGCAGTCGGCCAGTGGGCATCCCGCGTCCGAACGGGCGGGATATACATTTCGCCCGGGGCCCGCAACCAAAGCGGCGGTTTCGGCCATGAACTGCACGCCACAGAAGACAAGAGATTCCGCCGTTCGATCCTCTGCCGCCAGCCTGGCCAACTCAAGGGAGTCCCCGATGAGATCCCCATGTTGCTTGATCTGTGGGCGCACGTAATAGTGGGCGGCGATTACGACCCGGCGGCCGAGCTGATTGCGTAGGCTACGAATTGTGGCAGTGGCGGTCGGATTCATGTCGAGACCTCATCGAGCAGCATGCTGAGGTCGAGTGCAGCAGAGGAGTGGGTGACGGCCCCAGAGGAGATCATGTCGACGCCCGTTTCGGCGATCTCTCGGATCGTCGCTTCCGTGATTCCCCCCGATGCTTCGATGGGGATTCGACCGGCGACGCGTTCCACGGCACGCGAGAGGGTTGCGACATCCATGTTGTCGAGTAGAACGGCGTCGGCATCTGCGTCGAGCGCCTCCTCAAGACCCGGCAAGTCCACGACCTCGACCTGCACCAGGGTGGTATGCCCGACGCGGTTACGAACGGCTTGCACCGCCCGGGTGATACCCCCGGCCGCCTGCAAATGGTTTTCTTTGAGCAAAACGGCGCTCGAGAGGTCGTAGCGATGATTGTATCCACCGCCCATGCGTACGGCATACTTATCGAGTATGCGCAGACCCGGCGTGGTCTTCCGCGTGTCGATGATGCGAACGGGCAGACCTGATACGCGCTCGACCAGCCGTCGTGTGGCCGTGGCGATGCCGGACATGTGCGCCAGAAAGTTTAGTGCTACGCGTTCACCCCCCAGTAAGGCGGCGGTGTCGGCGTGGATGGTGGCGATACGCTCCCCGAGACGACTGCGCTGACCGTCTGGGACGTGTACGGTGTATTCTGATGCAGGATCCAGTCGGGCAAAAACCGCCCGCGCCACCGGGTTGCCGGCGACGACCCCCTCCGCGCGCGCATAGATGGTGGCGCGTGCCCGGGACGCCTGCGGCGCCAGTACGGCTTCCGTGGACAGGTCTCCCCAACCGAGATCCTCGCGCAAGGCGGTGTCGACGATATGTGCAAAGTGGATCGATCTCAAGATATCTCCCCATTTCCTAAAGCGCACTGCCGGATATATTCTCCTGTCTTGTCACCTGCCATGTCAATGCGTGTCCCGGTGACGAAGGAGTGGCGTGGCAAAAGGAGAAGCTAAGCATGCAGAGAGATGTTGAAGGGGGGAGATGTCTTGGACGTCTTTACGAGTGAAGACTTACGTAACCTGATGGCCCACGAGGAAGAATACTGTGTTTCACTGTTTATGCCGACCCATCGGGCGGGTCCCGAAGTACAGCAGGACCCCATCCGATTCAAGAACCTATTGAAGAAAGCGCGTGCGGACCTGGTAACGCTCGGCATGCGGGGTCCGGAGGCAGATGAGTTGCTCTCCGAGCCCCGGGAAGTCGGGGCAGACTCCATGTTCTGGCGACACCAGAGCGATGGCCTGGCCATGTTCGTGGCACCAAACTACTGGCGGTACTACCGCGTCCCCCGAAGCTTTGGGGAAATGGTATCCGTTGGAGAGCGATTCCTGATCAAACCACTGCTGCCACTGATCACCGGGGACGGTCGTTTCTACCTCCTCGCCCTGAGCCAGAATCAGCTTCGGCTCTTCCAGGGGTCGCGCTATAGTCTCACGGCGGTTGAAGATACCGGGCGCATGCCCGAGAACCTTGCCGACGCCCTGCAATATGATGACCCAGAGCCCCAGCTGCAATCGCGCGTTGGTGCACCCGGCCGTGGGGGCCGCGGCCAGGCAATCTTCCACGGTCATGGGGACGCTTCCGAGGAAGCGAAGACCGACATACTCCGATACTTCGAACTGGTGGACCGCGGGCTAACCGAACTACTTTCGGGAGACCATGCCCCGTTGGTGTTGGCCGGTGTGGATTATCTCTTGCCGATATACCACGAGGCCAATAGCTACCCACACCTGATCGAGGAGGGTATACACGGCAACCCGGATCGGGAGAGCCCGGAACGCCTTCATGCCAAGGCCTGGGAGATCGTACAGCCCGTGTTCTTGGCCGAGGTTGAGAAGATGCTCGAGCGCTATTACGAGCTCGCGGGAACGGGCCTCACTTCGGATAATGTGCGTGAGATCGTCCCCGCTGCGGCCCACGGTAGGGTGGACACGTTGTTGGTTGCCGAGGGTGCCCACGTATGGGGACACTATGATCCCGATATGGCCCGCGCCGTGGTCGACGATGCAGCGGAGCCCGGTGACGAAGACCTGATCGATCTGGCGTCGGTGTTCACCCTCGAGAACAGTGGAGTGGTTCACGCCATACCGCCCGATAAGATTCCCGGGGAAGAAGGTATCGTCGCCATATATCGTTATTGAGCCAGGTGTACCCACCCGCTCGACGGATTCGACCGTCACGTGGATTCCCAGAAAGGGGGAAGCGGCTCACGCCGCATCAGCCCATGGATAAAGATCGTGCGAAACAGGAAGCGATGGAAGCGATTGATGCCCAAGCGGAGGCGTTACATTCCTTCGTTCGAGACATCTGGCGCCATCCCGAGCTGGGATTTAAGGAAACCCGAACGGCGTCGAAGGTCGCCGCGTACTTCGATCAGATCGGCCTGGATTATCGCGACGAGATCGCCATCACCGGTTTGCGCGCGGACGTATCCGGAACGCGATCCGACCTGCGCATGGCCATCATGGGTGAACTGGATGCCGTCACCTGCCCCGAGCATCCGGAAGCCGACCCCGATACGTCTGCCATTCACGCCTGTGGCCACCACGCCCAGCTGGGGGTCATGATGGGAACGGCGATTGCCCTGGCCGGTACCGGTATTCACGAGCACCTCGGCGGCGGGCTCAGTTTTATCGCTGTACCGGCGGAGGAATACATCGAACTGGAGTATCGTGAGCGCTTGAAGGCGGAGGGAAGACTCGAGTTCTTTGGGGGCAAACAGGAACTCATTCGCCTCGGGGAATTTGACGACATCGATCTCGCGGCCATGATACACTCGGCTGCCGAGACCCCCGGTCGCCAGGTGCAGCTGGCTGCTGGCAACAACGGATTCGTCGGAAAGACCATTCGTTATAGTGGCCAGGAGGCGCACGCGGGTGGTGCACCCCACCAGGGCGTCAACGCCCTGAACGCCGCTATGCTCGGGCTCATGGGCATCCATGCCCAGCGTGAGACCTTCAAGGATGATGACTCGATCCGCGTGCACCCGATCATTACGCGCGGGGGCGACCTCGTGAACATCGTGCCGGCCGACGTCCGCCTTGAAACCTACGTGCGCGGCAAGCGGACGGATGCGATCCTCGATGCCAGCCGCAAGGTCAATCGTGCGCTCGAGGGCGGTGCCTACGCGATCGGCGCCGAGGTCGATGTGACGGAGTTGCCCGGCTATCTTCCCATGATGGCAAACGCAACCATGAACGACGTATTCGCCGAGAATGCCGCGGGTCTCATCGGCGCGGATAACGTGGTGCACGTGGGGTTCCGTGGCGGATCGACGGACATGGGTGATATCAGCCACCTGATACCGGCCATTCACCCGTACATTGGCGGGATCGGGGGCCGGGGCCATGCACGCGACTTCACCGTGGTCGATGAGGAAATGGCCTGGATCATCCCGGCCAAGGCAATGGCCTGCACGGTCATTGACCTGCTGTGGGATGGTGGCCAGCGGGCAGAGGCCATCGTCGAGGAGTATGAACCGGTATACGATCGCGATGCGTACCTCAACATGTGGCGTGAAGTGATCGAAGGCTGAACCGGGTGAGCGATGAGCGGGGCAAGCCGGTGTATGGGCTGCCCCGTTATCCGTGTGTGCCCGAGATCCGTGCGAGGAGCGTGATGATCGGTGACAAACCCCTTCGATGGCTCGATCGCGGATGACAAAGCGTGGGAGGGATTCGACGCGCACGATACCGCGCTGCTGGTTGTCGATCTACAGTATTTTGATGCCCACCCGGATTGGGGCGAGGGGCTAACGGCGAGAAGGAGGGGTGTGGAGCATCTGTTTGCACCCATGTTCTCGGCGGTGCGCGAGGCGCTTCCCCGGGTCCGCCGACTGATGGATGTCGCCCGAGCCCGAAATATTGAGGTGATCCATGTTCGGGTAGCCGAGAGGACGGCAGATTGCCGCGATGTCGGGAGGAAGCAGCGGGTGCGCGGTCTCTTCGTGCCGCGCGATAGCAAGGAGGCCGAGTTCCTGCCCGAAGTCGCACCCGCCGGGGATGAGTTGGTCATTTCGAAGTCCTCCTCGGGGGTATTCCCATGGACGAACCTCGATATGCTGCTGCGCGCGATGGGCATCGCGCACCTGGTCATGACAGGGATCTCCACCGGGGGATGCGTGGAAAGTGCGGTGCGTGATGCCACCGACTTCGGCTATCATGTGACCATCGTGGATGATGCATGTGTGGATTCTTCCCGCCAATCCCATCAGGCGGCGCTCGATCGAATGCGCGGCGGCAGTGTGAGGGTAGTACCCGCTGGAACCGTGGCCGCCGAGTTCGCGGCCCACCCGATTCGCACCATCCCACCGATGGCATTGCCCGAGGCGGGCGTCCTCGACCCGGATGATCCGTACCGTGCAATCTTTGGCCCCCCGGTGGAACCCGCATTGGACACGGATACGAGTGCCCTGGTACTGATGAACTTTCAACGTTTCTCCGGACATCCGGCATCATCGCTTGCGCAGTCGGCCTGGCGCGATTGTTCCACCGCGCACCGGGATCAATACTACGCGCGCGTGGGCACAGCCGTGAGCGGTGCAACCACACTATTGGGTGCCGCCCGCGAAGTCGGGATTCCGGTGATTCACCTTCCGCAGGGTAGTCCGTTCCCCGATGGCCGGGATGTTCCCATCGATCGGCGCAGGCGTGGTTGGATGGTGCACAGGGAGTCGCCGGATGCCGCGTTTCTCCCCGGTTTCGAACCACGTTCGGGTGAACCCGTGTACTGGCGTTCGGCAGCCGGAGCGTTCAATGGCACCGGTTTAGATCGCATATTGCAAGTGGCCAACGTAGAGGAGATCATCCTCGCCGGTCTCTCCTACGATGGTTCCGTGGAAGGTACGGTGAGGGGGGCGGGCGACCGTGGATATACCGTGGTGCTGGTGCCAGGGGCCTGCGCAGAGCCAACGGAAGCGCGGCAGCTCCGCCTCGGCGGACTAGGTGGGGGAGTGGTTCGAATCATGGAGGTGGACCAGGTCATCGAGCGCTTAGGCGAGACCATCACCGAAGGGGAGTGTGGAGCGTCATGAGGCGATCAGATCGGGCAATGACGCTCGAGAGTTGCCATCGGTTTCTCGAGCGGGCCAGCGTTGGGCGACTGGCCATGATTTCACGTGATGAGCCCTACGTGATACCGGTGAACTTCGTATATCAAGACGGTGCAGTGTATTTTCACAGTGCGCGCGAGGGAAGAAAGATGGAAGCCATCCAGAGCACACCCAACGTGTGCTTTGAAACCGATGTGATGCTGGGAATCAAGGACGACACCGATCCCTGCTCCATGGGGACTTACTATCGCAGTGTCATCGTGTTCGGAGTGGCGGAGATTGTCCAGGACAATGATGAGGCCCTGCGAGCGCTGGAGGCCGTGGTCGCGAAGCACTCTCGGCGGCCGGACCGCGAAGCCGTTTCCCGCGAAGACATGGAGGATGTTTGCGTCGTAAGAATCATCCCACGGGAGATAACCGGCAAGGTCCTGGAGGCACCGCAGGCGCTGCGGGAACCCGTGTAGTGCGTCTGACGTTGCGGAAAGAAGGATCTCGTCTTTTTGAACAATTGCCGGGCGATCTGTTGCAGGAGGCAGTCATATGACGACACAGTGGCGTACTTGCCCGCATTTCGGTGATTGCGGGGGATGCGCGTACCAGGATATCCCTTACGAGGAACAGTTGGCTAAGAAACACGAGGTCGTTCGGGCGGCGCTTTCCGATCGCCTGTCCGCAACCGATATCATCGAGTCACCGGTTGTGCCCGGACCCCCGATTCGCTATCGAAACAAGATGGAGTTCACCTTCGATCCGTGCGGGCGCCCGGGATTGCATCGCAAGGGTGAGTTTCGATCCATCGTGC
>PUNF01000014.1 GCA_003552525.1 Clostridia bacterium
AAACGAAGGTTGAGAAGTCGGCAAGCAGCTGTCGATGCAGCGGATAGTACGTCGAGACCACTATGAACTGCTGCCCGCGGATCCGCCAGGGTACAGCCAGCGGTCCCTTGAGCGGGTAGATCTGGATTGTGATACGGGGCAGTAGTATACGGCTCTTCACAGCAGACCTCCTCCCGGGAATAGTCGAACAAATGTTCGATAGGGAGAGCGTAGATTCCTGCTGTGACAGGGGGGTGTCACAGGAGGTGTGGAAGATATGATCGAAACATAACTTGGAAAGTGCAATGGATTCATCTTGGATGTAGATGACTTTGCTACCGCTGGCAGATGTAAAGGTGTTAAACAGAGATCAAGGAGGGCGCTTTGTCTTTCAAGTCTGACGAAACACGTAGAGTTGCATCGCTCATAGCCTCTGGTTTCTTTAACGATCCCGGACAGGGAATATTCTTCGGCAAGCCGCGCGCATTTGTCTTGAGCAATGCTCGCCTCAACCTGTGGGCAGGTATACGTAGTGATGCCATCGATTACTTCGACTGTCACGACATTCCATGGCACCAGGGTGCACCCCGACGACCCACCGGACACGTTCTATCTTCTCAAGTAGCCTGTGTGAATCACTTGTTCTTTCTCAGGCAGAGAAAGGATCTGGCAGATGCGGTCGTCAGGAATCTGGGCTTCGGAATGGTGGAAGCAGCCATCGTAGATACCGGTTTCGTTGAGTTTGAGGTGATAGGTGACAGTCCGTACCTCGGTGAGCGCAGTTGGATGCGCGGGGCATCGTCAACCTCGGTAGATGCGGCCATGCTCGGCGTAAGCGATGACGGTGCTCGTACGCTGATCCTCATCGAGTGGAAATACACCGAGAACTACGGAAGATCAAGTCTGTACATTCCCCAGCGAGCCAGCGTCTACGATCCGCTAATAAGGGAACGAAGTTCGCCCATCTGTGTGAAATCTCCCGAATACCTCTATTATGAGCCGTTCTACCAGCTGATGAGGCAGACTCTATTGGGCTGGAAGATGGTTGAACATGGTGATTACGGTGCAACGAGATTCGTCCATGTTCATGTAATACCAAGAGCAAACAGGGAACTTAGACATTCTGTGGCCTCTCCGGGCCTTCCAGATGGAGATATGAGCGAGGCGTGGCGTTCAGTGCTGGTGGACCCGGACAGCTACACTTCCGTGAGCCCTGGCCAGCTTCTTGCACCCCTTCAGGATTCGAGTGACTGCGCGGAAATTCGATGCTATCTTGACCGGAGATATGGTTTGGACTAGCCGAAGATGGGGACCATGCGTGAGAACACTTATCCAAGCTCTGGAGCGAGTTGCTGCTCTGCGAGTGATTGTGGTTCACCGAAACGCCCGCGGTGTGGGGCGGACCAAGGAGACTCAGGATCAGAACTGCCGGCCGACTCCCAGCATTAGGCTACTAGGAGTAGCATCTGATTCCACATCTAGGGCTCGTGGAATCCCAACAACTGTCCGCCGGCGGCTTTAGGCTGCGTTAACTGAAGGTGTGCGCCAAGCCTTCGATACTACATGGCCGGAACGCTTGGATGCGTCACATCTTGGAACCCTGAAGTCAACTTAGATTTGTCCGCGCCAATTCGGCGATGTGCTTATCGAATGCCTGTTCCCACAGCGAGAAACTCTCACTAATCACTTCATAAGTGGCTTCCCATTGTTCTTCATCCTGGAGCCCATGCTCTGGGATATCATACTCAATGCGGCTGGAGATTCGATCTTCCATTCTCCGCCAAACCATCGTGTCTCCAAAATCTCTTTCGATCGCATCGCGTCGGCCATAGAGGAAGTCAAAGGCGCGTTTGTTAGTTTCAGGATCCGCAGTCTTCTCGAGAACGAGACGCAATGAAGCGTCCTGCATTCGAATGACAATCTGATAGCTTATCCCACTCACTCCTGTGGAAGCGGCTAGCCAATTGTCTGCAGAAGGACTAATGTTCCGGTAACGGTTGGTGTGTTCGGCCAGCACAGGCAGCAAGCCCTCCCAGAAACGTATGCGCTTCTCCTGACGTTCAGCCAGTTGCCGCTTCTCGGATCCTCGTGCCTTGGCTTCCAAACTAGGACCGGCAACTCGGGTGAAAAGCGGAGATGCCTGGTGATCACCAGTTCGCACAACTTCGAGTTTCATCAGGTACCATCGCATGTCTGCAGGTGTTACCTCGTTGAGCCATTCCATGACAGCGATATGCTCTTCACGCGGATCCGGACTGACCCAAATAACCGTCTTAGCATCGGAGCCGACAGAATAAGATAAGAGCTGCCCCAGATGGGTGTGATCTGTCTTCTCGAGTTGGTTCTCTATGAGGAAGATGTTTCCGTGTTCGTCTTCTCCGAAGATATCTACGTTGAAGGAACCTATCGTCCTCTCCGTTTCCAGGACGTTCAGACTCAACCCCAAGTAGTCTGATAAGTAATCGATGTTGTCGGCCAACCAGTTCGTGAAGTCGTCGGCTTCGCGCCTCCAGATCTCTCTAACTTCCACGTATTTGAGCTTCTGGATTTTCATGACTATCCTCCCCCTTTTTTCGCGGTAAGAGCTCACCAATCTGCTCGCGTCTTGTTTCATGGGATCCGAGCCCCATTTTTTGAACCACTTGTGAGGCTAATTTGGGCTAATTGGCAGCGACATCCTCTCGGTGCAGATATTCTTTGAGATATTGGGCCGGTGCCTGGTTATCGATGGACGAATGCCGTCGTTTGTTGTTGTAGTAGTCCATGTGTTTCCTCATGATTTCTTCGAGTTCCCTGAGGTCCCGTGCTTCGGTGATCAAGGATCCGATCTCCGTCTTGATCCGCCCCCACATGGATTCCACCCAGGGGTTACCTCTTGCCCCGTTCTCCGAGTAGGATACCCTGGTCCCGTGATCCACCAGGAGAGTTCTCAACCAGTCGTAACTGGTGTAGACGGAATCCTGGTCTTGATGGACAATTACACCCCTGACATCGAGGTTCAATGATGCAAAGGACTGATATGTTCTGTCCTAGCATTCTCTGGCCAACTCGCGATTTCTCCGGGGCCCCACGGCCCAACCAGGGGCCCACTTGCCTTCGATATCCACCATGGCCATGAACCAGGCCTTGCGACTGCCTCCAGCGTACCGCAACTCCGTGAAATCCGTAGACAACGCCTCCAGGATGCCAAAGGAAGGACCCTTGACCAGATCCACATGCATGGGGCTATCCCGCAAAATCTCCTGAACCTTGCTCGGCCGATACTTGGGCAAACGCCGGATCAGGCTCAAACCCGTCTCCCGCAGGAGCCTGCGAAGACGTTTGTGGTTGATCCTCTGACCGGTTCTTGCCTCTAACTCCGGCTTTAACCGACGGTAACCGTAACCGGGGTGCTCCAATATAACCTCGCGGAGCAGTCCCTTGATTGCTTCCTCATCCGCATCGATGACGCCATCCCGACGCTTGTGATAATGCCCAGGTGCCCTTGGACAAGGCGAGCGCTTCACAACACCGATTGAGACCGTATCGACGATGATGATCCCGAACCAACGATACCTTCTCGGCCACCGTCAACGCTCGCCCAAGAAATTTTTTAACAGGGCAATCTCCACCTCTTTCTTGCCCAGCATACGCTCCAACTGGGACAATTGCTTCTCGTACAGCTTGACCTCTTCCTTGCCGCTGAACACCTCGGACCCGTGCTCCTCGAAATGCTTCTTCCACTGGGATACCGTAACCGGGTGCACATCGTAGGCCCGGGCCACCTCCGCCAGGGGACGATCCGACCGAAGAGCCTCCATGACCACCTTGAACTTGAACTCCGGACTGTAACGTTTCCGCTTACTTGACAACTTTGTTCTCTCCCCTCGGAGAGAGAATATCACTAGCCAGCCTAAATCGTTAGCGATAACACCGGGTCAAATCTATGGGCGCAGAACCGAAGTCGTTACGGCCAAGTTCTATGCGTCGAAGCACCGAAGAGCGCCTGTAAGGGGCGGCTTGGCTATGTATCCTTTGCCAGGCAGACCTTTGTCGAATTCTCGAGCGGGAAAAGGTTGGGGCTTCAACGGCCACTCGAGCAAGGGGGCTCAGCTGGACGAGTCGGATGCGAGATGTAGATAATTGGAGTGATCGCTCACGAAAAACGCATCCCGGGAGGCTCTATTTGCATCATGGACCGTAACGATGTATTGCGCGCCTGCTCTCGCCTGCAAGGGGTAATCCACCACACTCGGTTGGATTACTCCAGTACGTTCAGCAAGATCTCGGGCAACGAGATCTACCTCAAGACCGAGAATACGCAACGGACTGGCTCATTTAAGATTCGCGGAGCATATAATCTGGTTTCGAGTCTTAGCCATCAGGAGAGCCGAAATGGAGTCGTCGCTGCTAGTGCAGGGAATCACGCCCAGGGAGTCGCCTACGCGGCGGCCAGGGCTGGAATCGACGCGACGATCGTGATGCCGGAGGGGACACCGATTTCAAAGGTTTCCGCAACTAGGGGCTACGGAGCGGAGGTCTTGCTCGAGGGCGCAGGATATGATGAGGCCTACACGTGCGCCCGTGACATCCAGGCAGAAACGGGTGCGACCTTCGTCCATGCCTTCGATGATGAGCGGGTGATCGCGGGGCAGGGCACTATTGGCCTCGAGATTCTCGAGGATCTGGCAGACATAGATGCCGTGGTGGTACCCATCGGCGGCGGAGGTCTCATCTCCGGAATGGGATTGGCGATCAAAGAGGCGAATCCGCGCGTCCGCGTCATTGGTGTGGAAAGCGAAGGGGCGGCATGTGTTGCGCACTCGCTCGAGGTCGGTTCGATATCCGCGCTGGATACCGCCAAAACGATTGCCGATGGAATCAGCGTGAAGTGCCCCGGTGGCATTACCTTTCCATTGATCCAAAAGTATGTAGATGACGTCGTAGTCGTCAGTGATGAAGAGATCGCAAGTGCCATGCTCCTCGGTCTGGAGCGGGCAAAAATGGTCATCGAGGGTGCTGGTGCCGCATCTTTGGCGGCCATGTTGTTTGACAAGACCAACTTGCGGGACCGAGCCGTGGTGCCCGTGCTTAGCGGTGGAAACATTGACGTAAACTTCATCGCCAGGATCATTGACCAGGGCTTGATGAAGAGCGGGAGACGAATCTCTCTCAGTACGATCATCACGGATCAACCGGGGAATCTCCAGCGTTTCTTGCGGACTGTGGCCGACCAGGAGGCGAATGTGCTTACCATTTCCCAGGATCGGCTGGACGTCCGCGTCCCGCTGGACAAGGTCGAAGTACACGTGGTGTTGGACACGCAGGGGTCGGATCACGTGCGTCGGCTTCTTGATGCACTGAGGGCGGCCAAATACGACGTGACGATCATCTCGTGATCCGCGCAACCCTCGGGGCTATCGGCGAATCAAAGACGTCTTCGTTCCCGTGCTTGCAGTCTTCGGGTGCATAAGGAGCAGATTGCCCGGTGGACGTATTGTCCGAGACACCAGGAGCCAATGACCGCCGCACGCAAACATCCCGCACCGCTGCCTCTTTCAACGACTTATTCAGGGGTAGATCGGGATCACCGGGTGTTCTTGATGGCATGACCGCCACTTCGCCTCGATGTCGCGCGCGTGCGCCCGTATTGTGGGGTTGTTGGTGGTGAGTGGCCCGTGCACCTTGTCCGGCGATTCGCCTAGATAGTTCGGATGAGATCGCCCGACAACAGCGTACGGCGAAGTATCTTGATGAGGATTGCCGTAACCAGCCAGAATGCCAGCCCCACCAGGAACATGATCAGGGGACTCAGGAAGATGACCCCGGCTGCCTGGGCGAGCAGTAGTGCGACAACCGGCATGACCACGAGTCCACCGAGCTGGAATGCTTCCATGAAGGAGTTTGCCTTCATGGATACCATGACGATGACAGCAAGGGATAGCACAGCCGAAGCGGGTACCACCCACAACATCAATACCCACCACATCATGGGCGGAAAGAACATACGATGCATGACGGGCCAGGCCACCAGGTTCACGATGACAGAATAGGCGAAGAAACTCGCCCACGCGAGGATGATCGCAGGTGCGACAGCCGCCAGTGTTTTGCCCGCCAGAAGTTGCATCCGGTTTAGCGGCGTGTATAACAGGGCCTCCAGCGTTCCCCGCTCCTTTTCGCCCGCGAAACTCTCGGCTCCGAGTACGGATGCCACCATCAGCGGTATGATGAGGAACATCGGGGCCAGCAGGTAGTGGGTCACCAGTATGATGCCCAGCTCGACCGGCGGCAATTCGGCTAGGAATGCGGCAGATGCCGGGAGGCTCTCGAGCATCGGCTGGAGATCTGACAGGATGTTCTCTCCCCCGGCACCCATTATTGAGCGGAGGAGGAAGATGGGCATGATTATCAGGAGGACCGCGGGGAGTACGATCATGGGAATGGAAACCGAGCGGTTCTTCAATGCGAGTCGAATGTCTCGGGCCGCAAGCAGCAGGATTGGCTGAAGGTGCGTCATGGGCGGCCCCCGTTCGGCGACACTTGTTCTCTCGTTCGACCGTGAAATCCGAGGTAGACATCCTCCAGCGTCGGTCGAACGGTGAAGATCTCGAATACGAGGATTCCAGCCTCCACCAAGCGCTGAAGCAGACCCGGGATGTCATCGCGAGACGCTACACTGTGCTCCAGGGTGGCCTGGGCGGTCGTCGAGGTACCCCGGGTGATCTCGAAACAACTGGTACCGAGGAGTTTTCGGGCCGGTTTCACCTGGTCATCTGCCACGGTGATCCGCACGTGAATCCCCGACACGTGGCGGTCGATCAACTCGGAGGGTGTGCCTACTTCCAGGACTGCGCCCTGCTCCAGGATGGCCACACGGTTGCAAAGCTGCTCCGCCTCGGCAAGATCGTGGGTGCACAGGATGACGGTTTTCTGTCCTGACGCGGGGAAGTCGGCAATCAGGTTCCGAATATCAAGGGCCGCTACCGGATCCAGTCCGGCCGTGGGTTCATCGAGAAAAAGGATTTTCGGATCATGCAGGAGGGCTCTGGCGATGGCGAGGCGCTGCCGCATCCCACGGCTAAACCCGGCGATGCGGTCTGCGGCGCGTTCAGATAGCCCCATTTGTTCTAGCAATTCATCCGCTCGCGACCGGGCAGCCTTGTGGTCAATGCCATAGATGCGGGCGTAGAACACCATCATTTCCCGGGCCGTCATCCTCCCGTCCAAAGACGGCGTCTCGGTAAGAACTCCAGTATGCCGCCGCAGCCGGGGTCCATCTTCGATCGGAGAAAGCCCCATGACGGAAGCACTTCCCGCGGTCGGGGTGAGGATTCCGTTCAACAGGCGCACCATGGTGGTCTTGCCTGCTCCATTATGCCCCAACCATGCGAAGACCTCGCCCTCTTCTATGCGAAGGGATACTCCATCTACCGCGGCCGTGTGGCCGAATCGCTTCGACAACGCAGATGTTACGATCACGAGCACACCTCTCATCTTCAGAAGAGCAAATCGCCAGGTATTCTGGGCGTTGCCCAGGATTACTTTATACACCCATCATTCAAATCCTTTGCGACTCCCCGCGGGGGAACTACGATCACGCTTACCGAGGGAGTTGTGCGAGATATGATACCCTGAGTACACGATGAGAAGAAGATTGGCCGGCGGGCTCGCGCCTGGCATGTAACGATACACGGGTGATCATATGGGGGGAATAACATGGAATTTCGAGTGGTCGAGCGAACTTTTTCTGAAGATGAATCCAATCCAACTGTCCTCTTGGCGAACATGGACACCACCATCAACATCAAGCGCAACATGCAGAAGATGGAGCAGGTGATCCAAATTGCGCACGATCGCGAGGCAAACATCGTCATCTTTCCCGAGCTGTGCGTGACCGGATACGTGTGGGATGCCCGCGACGATGAAGAGGTATTCACGCACCTTCGAAGCGGTGACAACAATCTGCTGAAGAGTTGGGTGATGCAAATCCGTGATAGCCTCAGTCAATCGGACAACGGGCTGGAGTACATTTTCTACAATAATGTCCGGAGTGGTGAGGAGGGCCTGTACAATTCGACCTTCGTACTGAGCCCCGAAATCGATCCCTTCGATCCGGCGTTCATATACGACAAGATCTTTCTCCCTCCGATAGAATATCGGTTCTTCCAGCGCGGTCCCGACCGACAACTGGTGCTCGACACAAAATGGGGCCGATTTGGCTTTCTCATTTGTTACGACCTTACTTTCGTCGAGTTGGCGCGAAAATACGCCCTTCAGCATGAGGCAGACGCCATTATCACCATGGCCCAATGGAATTCAGAGGGGCTTCGGGAATATGCGCATATGAACGTACGGACGGATCATTACTACGGTTTCTTGTGGGATCTGATGAATTCCTCGAAGGCGGCTTACAATCAACTGTGGAGCTTGGCTGCCAATTCCGTGGGACACCACGCCATCAGTAATGAATACTTTTGGGGGGGAAGCGGGGTGTGGGCACCCTCGGGCCTCAATATCCTCCAGGCATCAAACATCCACGAGGAAGTCCTCATCATTCGCAACCTCGATATATCGGGGCAGACGGAACGGGAAAAGGACGAATACAATTATCGGTTAGACTTCCAACAGATCTACAGCGATGTCGAGGATCAGGGAACGGAGATCCGCTATCTGGACGGCAATGGTGACTTGGGTAACCGAAAATATACCAGGGTGCCCGGAGCAGGGGACGATACGCAACCGCGCCCGTAGAACCCCTGGGAATCGTCCCAACCAGGCATCGGTTTTGCATT
>PUNF01000203.1 GCA_003552525.1 Clostridia bacterium
ACCCGTGTGCGGGCGGAGGCCCGGGTCAACGGGGAAGTCGCGGCGGAAGGGATCCTGTCGTTCGGGGTGGCGGAATGATGGCGCACGAAGTCCGCATCCGTCCCCTGTCGGGTGAAGATGCCGTCGACCTGTACCGGGTCCGCCTGGCCCCGGAGGTCATGCGACAAACCCTGGCCCTGCCCAGCCTGACCCTGGACCGCTGGCGCCGGGAGGTGGAATCCATGGTGGTCAACCCGCGCAACCACTGCCTCGTCGCGATCGTGGAGGGCGAAGTGGTGGGGGCGGTGAACCTCGAGGTCGGGCATGGCCGGCGGGGACACGGGGCCGCGCTCGGGATCATGGTGCGCGATGATGTGCAGGCACGCGGCATCGGGGGCCGATTGCTGGACGCCGCACTCAGGATGGCCGATGACTGGCTGGACGTCCGCCGTATCGAACTGGAGGTGTTCTCGGACCACACCGTGGCCATCGAGATGTACGAGCGACGGGGCTTCGTCCGCGAGGGCGTAAAGGTGGGGGCGGCCTACCGCGATGGCGCCGATTGGGACGTGGTCATGATGGGGCGGCGGCGCCCCGATGGCCGCGATTGACCACGCCCTGGGCGAGTGCTATACTCCATGGCACGATCAGCATATAGGCTTCTTATCGAGAGTCGGTAAGGGTACTGGCCCGATGATCCGACAGCAACCGACCCGCGGTGGTACGGTGCTACACCCAGCAGAGGAGGAGTGGCTCCTCTGAAGGATGAGATTGGCGTTCCTTCCCCTCCTCCCTCGACCCGCACAACCATCTATCGAGGCGATGGAGGGATTCTATTGGGTAGAAGACGAGAGTTCACTTCCGAATCGGTGGCCGAGGGCCACCCGGATAAGGTGGCCGACCAGGTATCCGACGCCGTCCTGGATGCCATGCTCCGCGGCGATCCCATGTCGCGTGTGGCGTGTGAAACCCTGGTGACCACGGGGTTGGTGCTTGTGACCGGGGAAATCAGCACGGAGACCTATGTCGACATTCCCGGGGTGGTCCGGGATACCGTGCGGGATATCGGTTACACGCGAGGCAAGTACGGGTTTGATGCCGATACCTGCGCGGTACTGACGTCCATAGACGAACAGTCCCCCGACATCGCCCAGGGCGTACTCCGCGGCGATGCCGACGGGGAAGGCGAAGAGTCGCGGTGGAATTCGGTGGGAGCCGGCGACCAGGGTATCATGTACGGCTACGCCTGCTGCGAGACCCCCGAGCTGATGCCGCTTCCGATCGCCCTGGCGCACCGGCTGGTGCGCCGGCTCAGCGTGTGTCGCCGCGAGGGGCACCTGCCCACCCTGCGCCCGGACGGCAAGTCGCAGTGCACGGTGGAGTACGATGCCGCGGGCAATCCCGAGCGCATATCGGCACTGGTCGTCTCGGCCCAGCACGATCCCGCGGTGGACATGGACGATTTCCGCGACCAAATCCGCGAGTGCGTGATCGATCCGGTGGTCCCCCAGGGGTTGCTTTCGCCCGATACCCGGTACTACATCAACCCGACGGGTCGTTTCGCCACGGGCGGTCCCCTGGCCGATACCGGCATCACCGGCCGCAAGATCGTGGTGGATACCTACGGCGGCCGGGCCCACCACGGCGGGGGCTGCTTTTCCGGCAAGGATCCGACCAAGGTGGACCGTTCCGCTTCCTACGCGGCGCGCCACGCGGCCAAGAACGTCGTGGCGGCCGGGCTGGCCCGCGAGGTGGAGGTCGAGGTGGCCTACGCCATCGGCGTGGTGCACCCGGTATCCCTTCGGGTGGACACCTTCGGAACCGGGCGCATCCCCGACTCGCGGATCGAGGACCTGGTCCGGACGTTCTTCGACTTTCGCCCCGCCGCCATCATCGATCGGCTGGACCTCCGCCGTCCCATCTACCGTCCCACCGCCACCTTCGGCCACTTCGGCCGGACGGATGTCACGCTCACCTGGGAGGCGGTGGACGCGGCCGAGGCCCTCCGCGAGGCCGCCGGGCTGCGTGCAGAAGTGCCCGAACCGGCGTTTCGCTGGCCCGCGGACTGTAGCGACGGGACCCCATGAGCGTTTCCCGGGTCGGTACCGGTATGCGCCGGTATCGGCCCGCTAATCTTTTCCGTGCGATGCATCGATAGGATAGGTGAAGGCCGATATATATGAAACGGTGGGGGGTACGGCTGATGCCCCCGCTGTATCAAGTCAATATTCGGCCAAATCGGAAGATGACCGGCCATATTGGCAGTTTAATCCGGCTATGTCGTCCGAGGAGATTTCATTTTACCCGGGAGGTCGTCTCTTGGCTGTGCAATGTTGCGGTGCTTCGTACGATAGAAGAAGTGAAGGTCCCCAATGTACGCGAAGAGCGGGGAGGAGGAGATCGGTATGATGATATCCCAAAAACAGCTGATGGCGGTGCTGCGGGCCCAGTCCGAGGTCGCTTCAGCGGTCGATCGGGTCGAGGAAGCCCGGACGAATCGCCCCACCGACGAGGCACAGGCCGCGCGGGATGGTGACGGGATCAATCTTTCGGATCGTGCGCGCGAGGTGGTGCGGGTGACCCGGGCTCTCGCCGACATGCCGGAAGTCCGGGAGGACCTGGTCCGGGATATCAAGGAACGGATCGAGGCGGGTGACTACGATATCCCCGCCGAGGATGTCGCCGAGAAGATCCTGAGTCGCACCATCGTAGGCGACATCCTGCGTAACGACGGGCCCGAGACATGAGCCCCGGGGCCGAGGAAAAGGGGCGCGATCGCGATACGGCCGCCGTGGCAGAGGATGTCGTGGTGGCGCTGGAACAGCATTGTGACGCATACCGCGACCTGAGGGAGCTGCTGGCGGCCCAGGAAACGGCCCTCTGCGAAAACGACCTGGCCCGCCTGCAGAAGATCCTCGCAGCCCAGGACGAGATCCTGGGGGGAATCGCCGTTCGCGAGGAGGCGCGCCATGCGGACCATATGCTCCTATTGGAGTGGGCCGGGGGCGAGGAGATCGGCCTGGCCGACATACTCCGTCGCCTGAACCAGGATCCCGGGCTGATCGAGCGCGCCACCCGCGCCGATTCCCGTTTGCACGCGCTGACAATGGAGGTGCGGGCCCGTAACGAATCCAACGGGGAGTTGGTCCGCCAGGCCCTCGACTTCGTCAATTACTCCATGGAAACCATTCGCGAATTGGCCATGGATGCAAATACCTATCGCGGCCCCGAAAAGGATTCCGGGGAACCGCCGTCCATGTTGATGGACAAAAAATTCTAGCGATCATGCGACCGGGGAGGCATGCGCCATGAGGAGCACGTTTTTTGGTATCGAGATGGCCCGACGCGCACTGGGTGCGCAGCGTACGAACGTGGACGTGATCGGGCACAACCTGGCCAACGCGGCCACCGAAGGGTACCGAAAGCAGGAGGCGCGCCTGACCCCGACCAATCCCTACGACCAGAAGGGCCATCCCCGGATGATCATGGGCACCGGGGTCAAGGTCGACGAGATCACGCGCAAGCAGAACCGCTACCTCGACCGCGAGATCTATTCCCGCACTTCCGACGAACAGATGTGGTCCAAGCGTAACCAGCTCCTGCGCGAGGTCCAGGACATCCTGGCCGAGCCGGGTGAGGGCGGCATCGGCGCCGCCATGGACCGTTTCTGGAACGGGTGGCAGGAATTGGCGGGCAGCGCCGATGATCCGGCGGTGCGTACCGCGGTGTTAGAGCGCGGCGCGGAGCTCGGGGATGCCTTTCACCTGGCATTGCGGCAGCTGGACAACATGGGTGACAACCTGGAACAGACCATCGAGACCCGGGTGGATCGGATTAATGCCATCATCGGGGAACTGCGTGAGGTCAATGCGCAGGCGGTGTCGCTGGACGCCCGGGGGTTGAATCCCAACGACCTGCTCGATCGGCGCGATCTCCTGGTGGAGGACCTCAGCGGGTTGATCGATGTCGACGTCAACGACCTGCCCGATGGCGGGGTGGCGCTGACGGTCGATGGGATTCCCATCCTGGATTCGTTCAGCGGGCGGACCCTCGAGATCGCAGAAGAGGAGGCGCCGGGGGATGGGGACGGATCGATCACCTTCGCGTGGCGGACCGACGACGGCAGTCCCGCGCCGTGGTCCCCGGCCGACGGGGGAGAGTTCGCCGCCCTGGTGGGCATGCGAAACGATGAGGTTCCCGCGTTGCGGGACGATATCGCCGCGCTATCCAACGGGATCCGCGATGCCGTAAACGAGCAGCACCGCGAGGGTTTCGGGTTGGGCGGCGAAGACGGCTTCGACTTCTTCGATCCCGACGCCACCTCCGGGTACCTGCGGGTCAACCCACAATTGCAGGAAAACCCGGGGCGGATCGCCGCGGCTTTGGGTGACGAAGAAGGGAATTTCACGGGCCCCGCAGACGGCCGAAACGCGGAACAAATCGCACAGCTGCGCGACGAGGGTATCCTCGGGGAGGATGACGTCACCGCGGGCGAGTACTGGCGCGGTATGGTCGCCAACATTGGGGTGCGCACCGAGCAGGCCGAGCTGCTTTCCAATAACAACCACACCATGCTCAACCAGCTGAAAAACCAGCGCGATGCGGTGACGGGTGTTTCCATCGACGAGGAACTCACCCACCTCATCCAGGCCCAGAGCGCCTTCGGGGCGGCGGCCCGCCTGGTGACCGTCTGGGATGACATGCTGGATACCGTGGTCAACAGGATGGTGAGATAGCATGCGGGTAACGGAACGCGGAATGACCCGAACCATATTGACGGACCTAATGGCCAACCGAGGGCGCCTGGAACGGCTGCACGAGCAGCTGAGCTCCGGTTCGCGGATCAACCGGCCCTCGGACGATCCCGGGGGGACGGTGACGGCGATGCAGATCACCAGCACCCTCTCGGAGATCGAGCAGTTTCGCTCGAACGCCTCCATGGCCCGGGATTGGCTCAGTGCCACCGAGTCGGTACTGAGCGAGACGGGGGATGCTTCCAACCGGCTCCGGGAGCTGGCCGTGTCGGGGGCCACCGATACCATGCCCCAGGAGTCGCTGGATGCCATGGCCGACGAGGTCTCCGAGATTCGGGATCACCTGTTTGCCCTGGCCAACACCCAGCACGTGGGTCGGTATATCTTCGGGGGCTATCGTACCGATGAACAGCCCTTCGTCCACGATGCCGGGGAGGAGCCGCCCTTTGTCTACCAGGGCGACGACGGTCGTATCACGCGCCAGGTCGGGCCCGGGGTCGAGGTGCAGGTGAACGTGACGGGTGAGGAGGGTTCCGGTGAAGGGCTGTTCCCGGATCTTCTGGGCACGGCGGCGGAAGTGGAGGATGCGCTGCGCGCCGGAGACAAGGATAGCCTAAACGCCGCCATCGAGGAACTGGACCTGCGCCAGGATGAAGCGCTGTCCCTGCGTTCGCGCGTGGGCAGCCGGGTGAACCGGATTGAGATGAGCGAGGGCCGGCTGGAGGATCTGAAGATTTCTTTGACCCGCGCCTACTCGGAGACGGCCGATGTGGACATGGCCGAGGCCATCATGGAGCTCAGCATGACGGAACGGGCGTACAATGTCAGCCTGGCCACCGGGGCGCGGATCCTGCCACAGACCCTTTTGGATTACTTGCGATAATTGATCGAGACGGATCGTGGTCGCGGGAGGAGGACTGTTCCCTTGCAACTGGCGAGCGAGCGACTGGGAGAGGTGACGGTGTCCCGGGAGGATATGGTGGACCTGCCCGAGGGGTTGCCGGGACTTCCCGATATGCGGCAGTGTTACCTGGTGCGCCGGGAGGCGGATGCGCCGGTGGTGTGGTTGCAGGATGCGGCGGACGAAAGCCTTACGGTGCCGCTGCTTCCGCCGGAAGCATTCATCGAGGATTATTGCCCCGCGCTCTCCCCCTCGGATTGGGACTTCCTCGGGTTGTCGGAGGCGACCGGGGCCGAGTACTACCTGGTCCTCGTGATTCCGGCCGATCCCGCGGGGATCACGGTAAACCTCCGGGCGCCCATCGTCCGAAACCCCGAGACGGGAGTGGCCCGGCAGGTGATCCTCTCCTCCGAGGCGTATCCCATACGGTATCCCCTCTTCGACGGCGGGGCCGGGACGGAGGATCCCCATGCTGATCCTAAGTAGACAGGTCGACGAGAGTATCATGATCGGTGAGGACGTAGAAGTGGTCGTCCTCGGGATCCAGCGAGGCCAGGTGCGGCTCGGGATCCGTGCGCCGGGTGATACGCCCGTGCACCGCCGGGAGATCTATGATGCCATCGAGGCGGAAAACCGTCTCGCCGCCCGGTCCCCCACCGTGGATGGCACTTCTTTGGCCCGGGCCCTGCAATCCCTGGGCAATAATCGGAAGAGTTCCCCAAAGAGCTAAACAATCCGCGTGCATTCTCCGATAGGTATAGTGAGGGCGGAAAACTACCCCGCCCCCGGAGCAGGGAGGCTCCGGACCACCTATCAAGGAGGATGATGGAGAATGCGGATTCAAAACAACATCGAGTCACTGAATGCCTATCGGAACCTCAACAACACCAACCGGGCCATGTCGAGATCGCTGGAGCGCCTGTCCTCGGGATTTCGGATCAACCGCGCCGCCGATGATGCCGCCGGGTTGGCCATCTCGGAGAAGATGCGCAGTCAGATCCGGGGCCTGAACCAGGCGGTCAGCAACGCCCAGGACGGCATATCCCTGATCCAGACCGCGGAGGGCGCCCTCAACGAGACCCACTCCATCCTGCAGTCCATGCGTGAACTTGCCGCCCAGTCGGCCAACGACACCTACACCGATGAGGATCGCGCGGCCATCCAGCAGGACATAGATCAACTCGTGGCCGAGATCACGCGGATCGGGGATACCACCGAGTTCAACACGGAGAACCTTCTTGACGGGAGCTTTTCGGGTAGCCTGCAAATTGGAGCGAACTCCGGCCAGACCATGGACATATCCATCGGCGATATGACGGCTGCGGAACTGTTGGGCGGGACGGAAGCAACGGATCCGGCTAACGCGGAATGGGACGGCACTATTGGTAGCACCGAGGTAACGATTACTGGTGGCGAGAGTGCCGATTACAACGTCGCAATCGACTTCGTAGTGGACACAGACGCAACCGAAATTGATGCCTCTTATGAGGATGGGACGATCACCGTTACATTGCATGAAGAAGGTGATTTCGGTAGCGATGCAATCGCGTCGGCACTGAATGATCTCGAAGATTTTGAAGGTTTTAACGTGGACTACGAAGGTGATATTAGTCACTCAGATCTTGTTGCGACGGATGACATCCAGTTGACTGGAGGTACGGCAGGTGCTGAAGCCACCGCGGGAGGCATCGACGTCGGCAGTCGGGAGACGGCCGGTGATGCTCTCGATACACTGGATGCAGCGATCCAGACCGTTTCAACACAGAGATCAGAACTCGGTGCGCTCCAGAACCGCCTCGAGCACACCATCACCAACCTGGAGGTCGCCGCGGAGAACCTCACCGCCGCCGAAAGCCGTATCCGTGACGTGGACATGGCTGCCGAGATGACCGAGTTCACCAAGAACCAGATCCTGACCCAAGCGGGCACCGCGATGCTTGCCCAGGCGAACATGGCGCCGCAGGCCGTACTGCAGCTGCTCGGATAGAGACTCTATTGCATGGGAATGACCAGGACACGGGAGCCGGCCGGGACGACCCACCGGCTCCCGCATGCGATAAGGAGGGGTCGGGATGAAACTCGAAAGCATACAGCATAATCCGGCGGCTCCTGCGGAACAGGGGTTGCTCCCCGCACGGCAGCTGCGTGAGCAGACCCGTCGCGAGCGTACGGTCGAAAGCCAGGCCTCCGAAACCGACTACGGCCGTGGACGGCACCGGGAAGAACTCGAGGACCACGTTGAACAACTCAACGAAATCCTGGACACCTTCGATCGGAAACTTTCTTTCGAGGTACACGAGGGAACCAATCGACACCTGGTGCGCGTCATGGACGCGCGTACCGAAGAAGTGCTACGGGAAATACCCCCCGAGGAAGTATTGGATATGGTGGCCCGCATCGAGGAGATGGTGGGCATCGTGATCGACGAACGGATCTGAGGTGAAATAAATGGTTTCGGGTATATCCTTCAGCGGCCTGGCCTCCGGGCTTGATACCGATGAAATGCTGGAGAAACTGATGCATATCGAGCGTGCCCCCATCCGTCAGATGGAAACACGGCGGGAGCGACAGGAGGTGGAACGAGAGGTATGGCAGCAGGTGCATACGCAGCTTTCGTCCTTTGGGACGTCGCTCGGCACCTTGACTTCCGCATCAACCTTCAATAGCCGTAGTGTGCAGTCGGCCGACGAGAACGTGGTGGATCTACAGGCCGGCAGTGGGGCGGAGCCCGGACAGCACGCGATCCGTATCGATCGACTGGCCACCGCGCACCGGGTCGCCTCCCACCGCTTCGAGAGTGCCGGGGATCCCCTCGGGCTCGAGGGGAATTTCTCTATCCTTACAGAAGACGGCGCCCAGGCGTTCGAGGTGAACGAGTCCGATTCCCTGCGGGATATCCAGCGCCAAATCAACGGGGCCGATGCGGGTGTCCGCGCCACCATCGTCGACAACAACCTGGTGCTGACCGCTGCATCCACCGGCGCGGCCCAGCGCGTCCAGTTGGTCGACGGCGAGGCGGGCCTGCTCGAGGATATGGGGTTGCTCACGGCGGTGGAGGCCTCCGGCGATGCGGCCGGTCTGCCCGGCGTGGAGGGAGCCGA
>PUNF01000172.1 GCA_003552525.1 Clostridia bacterium
CCGCCGGCAAGTAGGCCCTCCCCGACGCATCAAGGGCATAGATCCTGTCGTCCAATCGCAACACTCCCGCAGCGACTTCCCCGTCGCGCTGTCGAGCGGATACGACCATCTCGTCCGAGTTCCCGACGCGATTGGCCGAGATCAGCACAGCCGACGTCCCCACCTCCGCCCGTAGCGTCGTTTCGGCCACCACGCCGCGCTCCGGGTGGCGCAAGCCCACCACGGCCCGGAACTGTCCCGACATCTCGGGTGCTGCAGCGCGGACCAGCAGTCTCGCGCTGCCCGGCGTGGTACTGACGCGGTGAACCCGGATGTCCCTGGTGACGGGCCAGGCATCTGCCGCCAGCTCAAATCGCACCGCATCCCGTGATTGGGACCGCGCGACCACGAGGTAGCGACCGGCCGATGGGGACGTCACCCCGGCCGATCCCTCTCCCTCGGCCTTCAGTATTGCGTTGTCGTACGCATCATAGCCGTAGATGTATACCTCGATATCACCGGACGAGCCGTCGTCGGGATTGCCCGCCCAGGCCTCAAGACGCGCCGTCCCCTCCTCGACGCGTACTTCTTCGTAATATGCCTCGCCGGGGCGGTGGTCCACCCACTTTCGCCCCAGGATGCGCGTGGAAATGTCGGTGGAAAACCAACCGTGCGCGTATGCCTCGAGTTCCTCGAGAGCGGCATCCTGGCCGGTGTGCAGATCGACCCTGACATCGCTGAAGTCCGGCACTTCTCCGGGCAAAAAACGCCATTCGGTCTTCTCGGGATCGAGAAGGATCGAACGATCACCGGCCACCGAGGCGTGCATCCGATAAAGGCTTTCTTCGAGGCCGTAGAACGACAGCGAAGGAGAACTGGAAACGTTCACTTCCCATACGCCCGGGCGCGGCCGATGGATGGTATGCGAGATCTCGTCCACCGGACCATGCCGATCGTGACTTCCCACCCCGACGTAGGGGCTCAGGTAGGCGGGCACACCATCAGGATCGACCAGCTGCACGCTTACGCGGCCGGTGTCCCCGCCCGGGTTCGCGAGGTCCACTGACAATCTCGACGCACCGTCGGGTACCTTGACGAATTTGCGATCCGACGAACCCGGGCCGAGGGTGCCGGTGGCGCCCAGGCCCTCCCGGTCGGGGCCGAGCGCAACGGGGTTGACGAGCGTGTGCAGCAACCGCGATTCCACCCCGGGATCCTCCGTCGAACGGGCCACGATGAACCCGCTCTCCGCAGTCCCCTCCGGGATCGCGTCGTACTCGAGGGGAACGCGGACCTCGCCCTTCCCCGGTACGGTAACCGGGGTCGAGGGCACGCGGGCACTGGGCAAATCCTCCGTTTCAAACCGCACCGTCTGTACCGTATCTGAGGGGTTGCGGAGTATGGTGCTCAAAGACCCGGGCGCCATGCTGCGGAGATAGATTCCGCCCGGTTCATCCCCGGAATAGGGCCGCTCCACCATGATCGCCGAATCCACGGAGAGGGAGAAGGGATATCTCCCCGTGGGGTCGCGCCTCAGTGCCGCCCACGAGGCCTCCGGGTCGATCAGTCCATAGCCCTGCTCTACCGCGAGATAGCCCGGGAGATGTTGCGCTCCCGTCTCCAGCGCTCGCTTGACACCCGTCATGGAAAAATCGAGGCCTTGCCCGCGGGCCGCTTCCACCAGCAGTGCCGCCAGCCCCGTCACGTGGGCGGCGGCACAGCTCGTTCCCTCGAAGAACATCGGCTCCCCCGAGCCGAGGTGCCCAGCGGGGGTCACGTGGGCACTCGCCGGTGCCAAGACGGCCGGCGCCAAAGCGCCATCCGCACGGGGGCCGACGGAGCTGTGCTGCCAGACACCCGTTTCCGACAGGGCGTAACCATAGTCGCGGGCCACGACCTCGGGAAGCGATGCGGCCCCCACCGCCAGCGTGGAGCGCACGTCGCCCGGGGTGAATGCGGTGGCCAGGCCGGGGCCTGCGTTGCCCACGGCGGTGACGATCAGGACATCGTACCGTTCAACGATCTCGTGGAGCTCGCGCGATTCCCGGCTACCTCCGGCGGACAGATCCTGGGCGCCAGTCACGCTGATATTGATGATATCGGCACCCTGTTCCGCAGCATACCGGACGGCCCGCAGTACCTCTTCCCACGTCCCCGATCCCTTCGAATCCAGGGCCTTGAGGGCCATAAGATGCACGCCGGGCGCCAGGCCCTCACCGGCATCAGCGGCCGCGCTGCCGATCACCGAGGCCACCTTCGTGCCGTGCCCGTTTGCATCGTACCCCAAGGTTACACCATCGCCGTGGCGATCGAGTTCCGCCACCACGAAGTGGATCGCCGGACCCTCCGGCCCCGCGGGATACAGCGTGCCCGGTTTGCCTCCGTCCGTAACGGGGCGATAGGTCTCCGCCGAACGCAACACGCCGTCGCCGTCGGTATCCACGTAGACGCGATCGTAGTCTCCTTCATCCTGCGAACGTCCCGCCGCCACGAGTAGCGAGCGCCCTTCCTCCACACCCAGGGCCTCCGGGTACAGCCAACCGACGCGAAGCGTCCCGTCGGCCGGCAGACGACCCGTGATGCGATAATCTCTTCCTTCAAAGTTGAAATCCCGCTCCGAAACATCCACCGTCTGCCTAAAATACACGTCACCCTCGGCCGCACGGCTGGCCGGTGCTCCGGCGATGCGCTGGCGCAGAGACCCCGAGCCGGTGAAATCCTTCCAATCCACCAGCGTGGGGCCGTCGCCACCCCAAAGGGCCTGGATCCCCGGATCGATACCGGTATCGACGACGGCCACCCGGACACCCTCCCCGGTGACGTCGAGTCTCTCCCGCAGTTCTCCGATACCGAGCAGCTCCGCATTGGAGACCTCACCCGGCTCCCGGGGCAAGGGATCCTCTCCCCGTTCGGCGGACGCGACGCCCACCCGATCCGGTATGGAACCGTCGTAAACCTCGACATAGAGGATTTCCTCTCCATCCCGGGCATACACCACTCCCACGCGGTCGCCCGGGCTCAGACGATCCCGCTCGATACGTCGACCGGCATACTCGATCCGGGTGTTGGGGGTCATCCGGCCCGTGTGCTCGGCACCAAGCCCCGCCCACTCGAGCCGACGGCCGTCCTCTTCGATCGCAAGAACCTCACCCCACGCGTCATAGCGTACGGCATCGACGAACTCCACCACCGGTCCGTCGGATCCTAGATGCAGGTAGACGCGATCGCCCGGACGAAGGAATGCCGGCGAAACCTCGATGCCTTGGCGGTAGAAGACGGTATCGTCGGTCCAGTAAAGATCCAAGGAGGTCGCGGACTCGCCACCGGCATCGGGACGACCGGCGGCGGACCAAAAGGCCATCCTTTCCCAGCTGGAGAGCAAACCCCGGTCATCGGGCTCCCACGGCGTCACTCGAATGCGATCCTGCGGGAAGTCCATCCCATCGACGATCCCCAGGATGCTCCCGGGCAAGACGTCGATCCAGGCTACATCACCGGCATCATCGAACAGCACACCCACCTTCTCGCCACGGGAGATCTCACGCCGGTGTATCCTCTGTCCTGCCCGATATACGGGGATAATGCCCACGTCTATGGACGCCCGATTCCCGTCGTCGAGCCTTACTTCCAGGCTACTGCCATCCATGCTGCGACCCGTCACGCGGCCCCGCAGATCATACAACACCCCCCGATACGCCATTGCGCGACGCAGGATCGTGACTGCCTCGGCGCGCGTCGTGAGCGACGATGGCCGGAAGGTGCCGTCTGGGAAACCGACCACGAAACCCAGGCCATCGGCCCAGGCTGCGCCATCCTCCGCCCAATCCGGAATATCCCCGGCATCGGCAAATTCCAGGTCGACGCCCGCCTCCGGGGAGTCGAAACTGCGATGCAGCATCGTGACCAGTTCCGCACGCGTCAACGACCCCCCAGGTTCGAAGCGCCCATCGGGATAGCCGGTGACGAGGTCCTCGTCGGCGGCCGCGTAGGCATAGGCTTCGAACCAATGGCCGGCCTCGACATCCGTGAACACATCCGATGGAAACGCCATCGCCCCGTCACCGGACGTCGATGCCAGGGGTGCGGGGTGTAAACCGGACAGGAGCATGGCCACGATCTCGGCCCGCGTAATGGGCTCGTCCGGGCGAAACATCGCATCGGCTTCCACCTCCAAGACGCCGTGGGCGGTGAGCATATCGATGTCGCGCCGCGCCCAGTGCCCGTCTAGATCCGGGGACGCCTGAACCGCGGGCGAGAATACCAGCACGAGCAGGATCGCGAGGACCATGCAATGAATTGGCTTACGCGGGTTGCGATCGGGCATATGGATGGCCTCCACAATCCGTGGTGTCCTTATCGGGACGTGCCGAGGCAGCGAATGGTTCCCTCTTCCTCATTATCGATGATTACGTGCGATCCGGAAAGGATGTGTACGCCTTCGTCGGGTGAAAGTTCCCCAAACCGATACATTTCGCCCCCGGGGGTGACGTGCAGGACAAGAATCCGCCCTTTGCGCGCATCTTCCTCCGCGGGCATTTCGCGGGCCGCCAGCATCACTGCTCCGCCTTTATCGACACGCGCATCCTCTATGTGGAATCCATCCAACCCGAATCGCCACGACGGTGCCCCGTCGGCCGCGTCGTGTAGGGCAATGTACCCACCGTCGCCCGTACCATAGACCAGGAGATGCGCCTCGTTACAACTCAACCCGAGGGCGTGTCCGCCCCCCTCGGGAAGCAAGCGTGACCACCGCATCTCTCCCCCTTCTTCGAAGGCGTAGAGACTCCGGTCGGGAGCAAGCGTGGTGAGATAAAGCCTATCATATTCACCGGAGACCAGCGCATGATCGAGCAGGCCGGGCTCGAGGTCATACGTTTCAATCGGGTCACCCCCGGTATCCCAAAGGCCGATGTGATCTTCGGAGTATCCCCAGATACGATCACCACTGCTGCAAAAATGCAACTTGCGAAGCGAAGGCGCGAGGGCAGTTTCGAGGGACACATCGAGCCCCCCGCTCGAACGAAGGTGCAGCACGCCCGTACCGTCGACCCAGGCGAACTTGGACCCGCCCGGGTCCATCGCCACGGCATCCGGGCCGTACACATCCTGGAACGCCACGCGATCGCCATGATCCGCGAAGATCACGCGACCGCTATCGCCACCACCGATGGCAAGCCCCTCGCCGCACCTCGAGGCCGCGACGATCTCGATCTCCCCGGGGTCGTCCGGGTTCGCTTGCCGGGGTTCATCGGTGGTGGCGAGCATCCAGACGCGCTCCTCGCCGACGACCAGGGCGGTGGGGGTACCGTTTGGGCATCGGGCGACCGCGCTGACGCCGGATTCTTCCAAGGACCACGTTTCTTCGATTCCAATTCGCTCGAGATCCGCCGGGGTAACCGCTTCGACCGGCAGCTCGGGAGGTGTGGCGTCGGGCATGCCGTGAGACGAAAGATGCCCGCATCCGGCGAGTGCTGCCAGGATCATAATCCCGGCCAAAAGGCCGAAAACCGTGCGTAGACATGGTTGCGTGCGAGACAATGGAATCAACCCCCGCGCCTCGTTTGGTTCAGAAGTCTGAAGGCAGTCACCCCGGGTTTCAACGGGTGGCGATGGCCTTCTCTAGCCCTGCGATGATTTTGACATCCCCCCACGGCCAAGGCCGGGGACTTTCTGCTAGATTGATCTTGATCGTAAATCATCATCTAACCAGCAGAAGACCATACTTGTTTTGTGGTTGTTCGTAGTCGGTGAGCACTTCAATCGGCAATCCGATATTTCTCACTGTTGTAAACACATCCACTCCCATTGCTTCCGGATTGGGTCGCGATTTCTCTTTGAAACGACACGTTTCGATCCTACCGGTGCATTCCCGACAATGATGACATCCATCCATCATGAGAGCCATCGCTTTGTAATGGCCACTTAGAAATACTTCCCTTTCTAATTCCAAAAGGTTCTCATTGTATTCTTCGATAACCGGGTCATCCCCTTGCACTTCTTTGTGAATCACCGCGACCAGAGAATACTCGGAAAAAAACCGTTCACATTCTTCGATGGAGGGCATATTGGGTCCGCACATGGCATTCGTCCCGTAATCAGGACAGGTGAACTGACACTTCATTCGAACCCATTGCCCGATCACCAGGTCATTACCGGAGATCCATTTAAATTGTTCGAACCCATATTTCGCTAGCATCTCTTCTAAGGACATTCTATCCATTGAACCACTGCCTCCCAAGCCGAACTGCGGGAAAGATGTCTTCTCGACAAAGATCATATAGACAACCAGGTGGTAGATGGAAAATCTCCGCTACTTCATGGACTGTTCGCATGGTTCTCTTGAAAGGTGTTTGTTGCATATGGAAGATGCCCCTTCCATATGCATACGAATCGCTGCATTCTCGTCCCTGTCATGAACCGCACCAAAAGTGCAGGTCCAGGTTCGATCAGATAGAGCGAGTTCCTTGTTTGCCGATTTGCGAAGATGACAGGTTTTGGAGCTGGGATAATCACGATTGCAACGCACGCCATCCCGGGGGGCGGGTCGCCGGGGCACCCAGATGATGCCTCCGCGGGACCCGCCGAAACCCCGTCAACGCGATCTATCGCGTACCAGTCCTGCTTGCCGTCAGTCCGCCGCGGGCGCTTCGTTGGGGTTGGGGTGCTCCAGGCCCAATTGCCCAAGATGAATGCCGAGGCTCGCCAGCAGCTGTCGATCCAGGCGGAAGGCCGGGTTGTCGACCTCCACTTCATCCTCTTCCAGTGCACCGTAACGCAGCGGTGAATCGACATAACCGGTACGATCGAGGATGCGACCCAGCGTACGCACATCGACCTCGCCACTGGTGGGCAAGCCCTCTTCCGTCTGGAACGCGAGCACGGCACGGGTGGTCATCGGCCCGAACGCATCGTCGACCTCACCGTGGTAATAGCCGAGGGTCTGCAGCCTCGCATTCAGGGACTCCACGTCCGGGCCATGGTCGCCCTGTTTCAGCGCGCGATCGAAGGTGGCAAACCGCGGACTCGGCTCCACCCGACCTCCCCGGGTGACGAATATATCGGGCTCGAGGCCCCGATCCGCGATGGCATAACCCGAGGGGAGCAAGTATTCCGCCGTCGTCAGCCGCAGACCATAACCGTCGATATCGTAAATGGACTGCACCATCCCCTTGCCGTAGGATTCTTCACCGACGAGCAGGGCGCCACCACGTTCGCGGGCAACCCCGGCCAGGATCTCGGCGCCACTGGCGGTGCCGCCATCCACCAGGACGGTCAGGGGCATCGTCACACCGGGGGAGTCATCCCGGAAAGCGGCCAGTACCTCGTCCCGGCCATGCGTTTCCAGGATCTTGCCCGGGGGCACCAATTTCGCGGCCGTATCCACCGCGGAACTCAACACACCGCCCGGATTGCCCCGCACATCGACGACGAGTCCCTCCACGCCGGAGAGGGCCTCCAGCGCGCGCTCCATCTCCTTCGGCGTGGTGTCGGAGAACTCGCGAATGGTGATGTACCCGATGGCGTTACCGTGTATGGTCAGTGTATCGAACTCGAGGGTTGGCTGGGCGATCTCCTCACGTTCGATGGTGATGTCATCGATCCGTTCTTCTCCCCGGATCACCGAGATCGTAACCTCGGTCCCCTCTTCGCCCCTGATCAGGTCCACCGTATCCGACAGGTCCATCTCCGACACGTCCACGTCGCCCACCCGATAGATGATGTCGCCGGGCTCAATGCCTGCGCGATCCGCCGGACCGTGTCGAAAGACGTCGAGAATCAGGGGGCCGGCGGGGGCGGCCGTGACGCGTACACCGATACCGGCGTAGGTCGGTTGATAGTACCGATCCATCATCTGCGAAAAGCGCTCTTCGTCGATGTAGTCGGCGTAGGGGTCTCCCAGGGTGAGAAGCGCACCACGGATGGCTCCCTCGATTAACACGTCACGGTCCACTTCGGCCAGTGAACGCCGGGACATGATGTCCAGGGACCTCTTGAGGCGCTCGAAAAGCGCGTCCGCCTCTTCATCGGAAAACGCGGGGTCCGCGGACGCTTCCCGCGGTGTCGGGTCAAATACCTCCAACCCTCCAAAGGCGACACCACCCAGAATAAACGCACCGATTAGCAATACGGCCACTGTCGATACCGATAATCTGCGCAAAAAACATCTCCCCTCACGACGTTGGTTGGTATGCACGGGCGATTCACGGTCTAAAGGGTACCACGAGGACCGGACGCTTCGATCGCTTGAGAACCCGCGCGGCGATACTCGGTTGAAAAAGCCGCTCCATGAAGAAATGGTGGCCGGCCGCCCCGATTATCAGCAGGTCGACATCCTCCTCCTCGGCGACCATCAGGATGCAGTCGACCGGATCCTCCGACTCAAGGACAAGGGCATTCACCTGCACGCCCGCCTCCTGCATGGTCCGACGCGGGATCGCGACAAACTGTTCCAGCACATCGGGCAGGCGCTTGAGGTCGTCATCGATCTGCGTACGCTCGACATCCTCGAGGTAGCCCTTGCAGTGCTTCCAGGGGCTGGGCTTGACATGCAGCAAGATCACCTTCGACGCCGATTCCTTCGCCAACCGTGTCGTCATATCGATGACGGCACTCTTTTCTGCTGTGGACACACACGCCAGTATCTTCAACCGACCCAAACCCCCTTCAGCCTGCCACTAGTATATACCAAGGCGTGGCCACCATAAGGCCATCACCGCGATCG
>PUNF01000065.1 GCA_003552525.1 Clostridia bacterium
ACGATCGCGCGGGCGGCCTCTTCGGAGAGGCCGTAGAAGACGGCACCCCGGATATCACCGGTGACCCCGAGGGCAACCGTCACGGACTTCGACGTCGTACCTGCCTTCTCCAGGCGAACGGCACCGCGCTCGATCTCCGCACCGACCTCTGCCTCCAGGACGTAACAGGCCGCCTGGATGAAGGGATTGATGAAGCGAACGTTGAGACTCATTTTTCTCTCCTCACTCTTCTTCTTTCGTCGCCGAGCGCAGCCGGTAGAAGAACGGGGCAGCATTCTCGAGGCCCAGGGCATCGGCGTTGAAAATAATCTCGGTTCCTCCGACGAATATGTATCCACCGGGCTTCAATGCGCGACACAGACGCGCATAAAGCCCGCGCTTGGCTTCTTCGGTGAAGTAGATGGTCACGTTACGACACACGATGAGATCGAAGTGGGCCCGATAATCGCTGTGGAAGAGGTCTTCTATCTTAAACGTCACGTTGCGCTTCAGCCTCGGGTCAAGCCGGTATAGGGTCTCGCGGGTCCCGTCGGGATTCCTGCGCCACGGGAGCGGGTACGCTTCGTCGGGCAATCCGCTCACCGGGTCGAAATAGGACTCGAGCATATCCCGGGGAACATTGCGCAGCTCGCTCTCCCAGTAGTCGGCCGCACGCCCACGGCGCACGACTTCCTCGTCGATATCGGTGGCGATCACCTTCGAGCGACCGAGGACACCGTGGCTGTCCAAAAGCATCGCGATGGTATATGCCTCACACCCGATGCTGGACCCGGCACTCCAGATCACGGGCTTGCTCGAGCCCTTTAGTATGGCCGGCAGGATATCCCGGTCCAGCTGATCAAACCGCGGCGGATCCCGGAAGAACTCGGAGACGTTGATCGACATGCGTCCCTTGAAATCCCGGAGCATCGCGGGATCCTTCCTGAGGTGGCGGATCAGTGTGCCGTAGCTGTCCAGCTCGTGGCGTCTCAGGACAGAATCCAACAGGCGCTTGACCTGGTTGGCCTTGTACTGGTTGAGATCCATCCCGGTCAGCTCGTGCACGTGCTTGGCCATGACCTTATAGGCAACATCATCCAGTTCCCGGGTTTGATCCAGCGAAACCTGATCGAGTTTCACGGCTATTTCCCCCCTTTGGCTGTACGGTCCCGTAGATATCGTGACTCCAGGGCCCGGGTATAACGGTCTATGTAGTCACCGATTCCTTCGATCGGAAGTATTCTATCCGCGGCACCCACGTCCACCACTGCCTTGGGCATCCCGTAGACGACACAGGTGGCTTCGTCCTGGGCGATCACGTGGCCACCACGCGCCTTCACGGCGACAGCACCATCGGCGCCATCCCGTCCCATTCCGGTAAGGATCGCCACCACGAGACGCGTACGAAAGAGCGGGGCCACCGACTCAAGCGTACTGTCGACCGCGGGTCGCACCCCATTGCGCGGGGGATCGTCATTGAGTTGGATGGTGAGCTTGCGGCCCACCAGCATGTGCCGGCCGCCGGGGGCGATCAGCGCGAAACCGGGTCGAAGCGGATCACCTTCGGAGGCCTCCTGCACCGGTAACGGCACTGCTGCATCGAGGCGCTCCGCCAACGAGCGCGTAAACTCGGGCATCATGTGCTGTACGAGGAGAACCGGAAAAGGGTAGTCCGCGGGAATGCCCCGCAGGACCTCCAACAAGGCACCCGGCCCCCCGGTGGATGAACCGATCACCAACAGCCCCGAGGGAATAACCCGCACCACCGAACGTGACCCCATGCTTTTCCCCTTCCCCGGCCTATGCCAAGTGCTTCTTCACCGTCGCCAACACGTTGTCGGGCTTGAAGGGCTTGACCAAAAAGTCCTTAGCTCCACCCTTGATGGCTGACAATACGACTCGCTCCTGGCCAAGTGCACTACTCATGATCACCCGGGCATCGGCGTCCCTCGATATCAGTTCTTTCAGCGCTTCCATGCCATCCATGACCGGCATGGTAATGTCCATCAATACGAGATCTGGACCTTCCTTTTCGTAAATCTGTACGGCTTCCTGGCCGTTGCCGGCCTCGAGCACCTCGTATCCTTCGCCCGAAAGCAGTTTCTTATATCGCATCCGCATGAATTCTGCATCGTCGACCACGAGTATCTTACTCATTGACTGCCCTCCTCGCCGTCCGGCGCATTTCCTTGAACAATCCGTTGGCGTCGAGAATCAGGGCCACCCGCCCGTCAGGCCGAATGGTCGCCGAGGAAATCCCCGGGATGTTGCCGATGGGGCGGCGCAGGGGTTTTATGACGCTTTCCTCTTCGCCGAGCAGTCCATCCACCAACAGTCCGTAATCGCGCCGGTCCATGCTGAGGACCACGATATATCCCTCATCGCCTCCGGAAGCGGCCCGATCGCACTCGGGAAAGAAGTCCTCGAGGCGAAACAGGGGAATGTAGTCTCCGCGAAAGGGAAGCATCGGTGTATCGCCCGTGTGGTGTAGATCAACCGCCTCCAGGCGAATGGTCTCGCGGATGCTTCCCAGGGGTATGACGTACACCTGGCTCCCGATATCCACCAGCAAAGAACGTACCGTCGTGACGGTGAGGGGCAGGGAAAGGCGAAACGCCGATCCACGGCCCGGGTGATTCTCCACCAGGACGGTTCCATTGACCTCCTCCACATCTCGCCGCACCACGTCGAGGCCCACGCCCCGGCCGGATATCTCCGTGACCTCTTCGGAGGTACTAAACCCGTTGGTAAACAACAGGTCGAGCACATCTTCTTCACTCATCCTGCGCTCGCTATCGACATCGATGAGTCCCCGCTCCTTCGCCTGCGCGGCGATGGCATCGGTATCCAATCCCCCGCCATCGTCGGCGACCTCAACCATGATGTAGTTTTCCTGTCGGAAGGCGGACAAACGGATGTGCGCGACCGGATCCTTGCCATTCGCCTCACGCACGGCGGGATCCTCGACACCGTGATCCACGGCATTGCGAAGGATATGGATCAGCGGATCACCGATGGCATCGAGCAAGCTCCGATCGATCTCGGTATCGCCACCGTCGATGGTAAACTCGAATTCCTTGCTCGATGACTTGCGGAGATTGCGCATCATACGGGGGAAGCGTCGGAAGAGGTTGTCGAGGGGCACCAGGCGGGTTTGCATGATGTCTTCTTGGAGGCTGGTGGTAATACCCGCCATTTGCTCGACGGTCGCCCCCATCTCCTCGGAGAGATCGGCCAGACCATGATCACCCAGGGTGTCAATGAGGCTGCTCAGCCGGTTGCGGTTGATCACCATCTCGACGACCTGGTTCATCAAGCGATCCATCAGGGCCACGTCGACGCGAATCTGTCGCGCATCGGCTGAACGTACCAGGCTTGCGTCGGACGCTTCGCCGTTATCTTCCTCCGCTGTATCTTCTTCTTCCTCGGAAAGATGGTCTGGAAGACCCTTTTCTTGGCGGTTGATTTCCACCGCCTCGACGCCCTCGATGTCTCCCACGCGTGTTTGTAACATGGCGGGGTCATCGATACCTGCGAGGTAACATGTCACCCGCCCGCCGTCGTCGAGGATCCCGCCGTCTATATCGTCCTTGGCCGGATCCGAAACCATCTGGGCGGCCTCTTCCTCACAGGCCAGGATCACCTGGAGTGCGCGTACCGCCGGGATATCCGTATCAGCGGATATCATTACCTTCACTTCGAAGATGGGACCATCCAAGTCCTCTTCACCCGCTTCCAACTGCCGGAGAAGATCCGTGGAAGACCGCGAATCCCCGGCGTAGTATTCTTCCGCCGTGGGCACCGATAGCGCCTGCATTTCCTCCACGAGAGCCGGTGGCACCGCGGGGGACGCCTTGCCGGCAGCCATCGCGGCGGTCAGTCCACGCATCACGTCCACCGATCGCAACAGCACATCTGCAACCGCTTCCGCGGGTGGCACTTCCCCATCTCGCACGCCCTGCATTAAATCCTCGGCGGCGTGCGCGAGCCCCGTCATCCCCTCCCAGCCGATGGATGCGGCATTCCCCTTGAGCGTATGCATCGACCGAAAGAGCGTGTCTAGCCGCTCCTGGTCTTCGTCCCGGCGACCGAAGTTGCCGGCTGCGGCCTCGATCTGCAGCAACACATCCTCTGCGCGATCGAGTTCCTCTTCGGCCTCGGTCACCAGCGTCATCCGTTCCTCAGCGGACAAATCGATCCCTTCTGCATCCCAATCCATTACGCACCCACCTCCTCTTCCTCGGGTAACAGCCCGGTGGGCTCGAGAATCAGAAGGGGTCCCTCCTCGCGGGACAATACCCCGATGACTGCTGCAGCCCGATCCCGGGCCACCATCAATTCGTCGGTGTCCTCCAGCTTGGCAAAATCGGCGCGATCGACGTGTGTGACCTCGTCCACCACCAGGGCGACCGCGATATGCTCCGCCTCGTCGGGCACTTCGACCACCAGGGCCAGCCCCTCGTTTTCATCGGAAAGATCCCTCGCCCGGGTACCCTCCAGTTCCACCACCGGGATGATGTCACCACGGAGATTGATGACACCCGCCACGGAGGCCGGCGCACCCGGGACATACGTCACGTTGCCGACCGGGATGATGCTCCGGATGGCCTCGGTCCTCATGCCATACTCCTGTTCATCGATCAGGAATGTCACCATGGAATGCATCTGGGCGTGTTCGGTACCATTCATGCGTGCCCCACCCTTTCGCTAACCCTATCTCCTCTTTGTAGGTATCGGAATTTTGCCGCACAAAGTTGAGGGATATGGGGGAACCAATTCGGATGGGTCGGCGGCGACCGGAGCGGGGCGACGAATGTGGTGAGATCAAGAGGGGATGCCGGATCAGCGTGAGGGAGGCCACCCCCCGGGGCGATCCCCTCACCCGTGACGGGTCGAGACAGCCCGGCGCGCACTCCCGTTATCGCATCGTAGGTCGTGGCGGAGTTCGAGGGTCCTCATCCCTGGCCAACAGGTGGCCGACGGCGTCTGTGGACAGTCCGGAGAGATACGCGAGGTCATACTGCGAAAGCACCCCACCCTGCTCCCGGGCCTGCCGCACCCACCGCTTGAGGCGTACCGTGCGCAGCACGACGGGACGCTCCACGTCCAGGTACTGCGGATCCTCCGCGTGCAGGTAGTCGAGGTATACCGGTTGCAGTGCGACCCTCTCCAGCGCTCGTCCGGCCGGCTCATTCGCCGATTTGGCGAGGTAAATGATGGTCCCGTCACCCCGGGGCTGGCCGAGGGTACGCGCGATGGAGGCCAAGCGCTTACAGAGCCCAAGCGCCGCCGGTGGAGGGTAGTCGTAACGATGAATCAGCCGCACATGAAAGGAGCCATCGTAGGGGTCGTCGGGGAGGGAGGCCTCCCCCAGCGGATTGGGCGAAGCCAAGTCCGTTCCGAGGTCAAGAATAATGGACAGCCAACCCTCCACCATCGGAGTCGGTAGCTCCAATCTCCAGGCGATCTCATCGGCATCCCGTGCTCCGCGGACGAAACAGTTGTACACGCGTGCGTATCCACGGCACCATGTTCGCCAGCGCTCGGCGGGAAACAACATGCGACGTTGCAAGCTACCCAGCGCTTCCCCGCGCAAGTGCTCCCGAATGGCGATGACGCCGCGCAGATCCTCCCAGAACTTCCGATGCCGTCGGGATGTGCCCGCGAGGGGCAGGAAAGCACCACACGTCCACAAGGCTTTCAATCGGTTCCTGAGTGCGCGCAGCGACAGTGGGAAGAGCAGGGCGAGGCGCCGCCCATCGAAAGAAGCATCGGCAGCACAGGCATCCTCGAGTACCCGCGCCATGCGAGAAGTGAGCGCAGCGGCACTGCCCATCCACTCCAACATCTCGATATCCTCGGCGGTGATGATAGAAAGGCTCACCGTCTTTTCCGGTTGCAGGCGCGGATCACGTTTGGCGTGGAAGTGACGGCCCGAAATCAGGGCGGCGCGGATATCGCCGAGCCCCCTTGGCAGCAGGTAACGGATCTGGTTCGCGGCGTCCCCTGCAACCTCCGAGACCAATCCACCGGGAGGTGGGAACTCACGGGCGACGATGCGGGCTAGATACGCGCTCAGGGTCTTTTGTCGCAAGGACGCTGGGTAGCGGCCCCGACTTCGTCTACCCCTGCCACTCCCCATCGGCATTCACCTTCCTAGTACGCGATCAAGATCCATGCGCGCCTCGCTACGGTTGTCAAACGGACGAGGGGCGCCGCGCGGCGCCCCTCCGGTTATTGTGCATGTCGACGAGGATCACCGGCGGCAATCAATCCGACGTTCTAGGGCGCATCCTCGAGTCCCGCGCGCACGGCCTCCAATACGGCCTCCATGATGGCAACGCTGGTCGCCGTGGCACCAGAATATGCATCCACATCGATTTCCTGGTCTTCCACGATCTGGCCCGTCACGGCATCAATGGCCGGTTCGGCGATCTCGGGGGTCTCTTCGTGCTCCACGATCTCAACACGGACCAGGCGTCCCCCTTCAAATTCCACTTCAACGACAACCTCGCCCCTATATCCTTCGGCCGAACCGCGATAGGTGCCGTCGGGAATGGTGGAAAGATCCACGTCATCCATGTCATCTTCCTCTTCCGCCAGCGCCCGGCGTGCCGCGTCCTCGATGGCCTCCATGATGGCCACGCTGGTCGCCGTGGCACCGGACTGTGCGTCGACTTGGATGCTCTGGCGCTCAAGGATATCTTCGGTCACCGCCGCGATCGCCGGATCAGCCAGGTCCGGGGGTTCCTCGTGATCCAAGACGCTGATGCGCGCGATCTCGCCATCGAGGAATTCGACTTCGACGGTGATGTCCCCGCGATAGCCCTCGGCCTGTCCGCGATACGTGCCGTCGGGAACCCGGGAGAAGTCGACGGGATCATCCTCTTCTTCCTCGGCCACCTGCAGGGATCGGCTCACGGCCTCGACGATGGCCATGGTCGTCTCGGTGGCGCCCGAGTACGCGTCCACATCGATCCGCTGCTCTTGCAGCATGCGACGCGGGATCAAGCGCAGGACGTCGGCGATATAGTCGTGGATCTCATAGGAGTCCACCACCCTGATCGAGACCAACGATCCATCCCGCACTTCGACCTCGACCTCGATTGCACCGGCATAGCCCATCGCCTCCCCGGTGTACACTCCATCGGGGATCTCGGAAAGATCGAAATCGGCATCCTCCACTCCGAGCTCGAACAATGCATTCTCCACGGCTTCGATGATTCCCCAGGTAGTAGCCGTCGCGCCGGAGACGACGTCCACTTCCGTCTTCTGCTCTTCGACCATCTCCGGGGGAACACGCTCGATCGCAGGACCCGCGACGCTCGGGGTTTCTTCGTGGTCGAGGATGCGAACATCCACCAGGCGTCCGTCCTTGATCTGCACCTCCACCACGATGTTGCCCCCGTATCCCCGGCCGCTCCCGCGGTATACGCCATCTTCCATGTCGGCAATCTCCTGGTCGCTCACGACCCCGGCCATCAAGTTGGACCAGTTCCGAAGGGCGTCGGACACGGCCCCGGCCACTGCCTGGGCCGAAACCGTCGCGCCCGCCAGGCCATCGAGGTCATCTTCAATCGTCAGGGGATCGTCCCGGGTCTTACCTTCGAACTGACCACGAAATCCCTCACGCTCGATGTTCGAACCCAGACCCGGCGTTTCCTTGTGGTCCAGCACCTGGATCGGGGCGGCCACGGAGCCATCACGATCAATACCAACTAGGACCCGAATGGGACCCGCATAGCCCGACCGCTCGATGAGTACGACGTGCCCCACGGTGCCGTCCTCGGTATATCCTTCGTAAATCTTTCCGGTGTCAAACTCCTCTACCAACTCAAAACTCTCCGCGCCCGGTAGGGCGCTACCGAGTCCCCGCTCGAGCTCGCGCTGGCGGTTCTCGTCGATAAGCGGCTGCGTGGCCGTGGCTGTGAAGGCCAGGGCGAGCGCGGCCACGGCGCAAACGATCATAAGAAATGATCCGGTTCGGAGGACGTCCAGCGTCTTCATGATCTCACCTCTACCTGTTTCGAGATGCCGCCGAAGGGCCTCTCGGAGAAAGGGCCCCTCGCCACCCCGTGAACCTATCGTACAACGCGAGGTTGCACCTGCTCAATACGCATTCGTCCATACCGGGTATATTCCTTATCCAAGTCGATGTGCCCGATATATTGACTTGGATACGGATATTAGCGTAATGGTTGAATGGGGAGCCCCGGTGGTATACTATCGCCACATGAGTACAATACCCGAGATTGTGAATTTGAACCACGTTCGAGCCATACCGGTCCGGTGAAAGGAAGATGCGCGTGAATAAATCTGCAGTCATGCTCGTGGTGATCGCGGTGATCGCTGTCCTCGCGCTTGGCGCATGTGGCAGGGCGGATGCGCCTGAGGCGACCACGGACCTGGCCGACGGCACCCACGAAGGTGCCTCGGATGCCAGCCATCGCGGTTACGTATCGGTCACACTCGAGATAGACGACGGAGAAATCACGGACGTTACCATGCGTGAATTTCGCGGGGATGGGTCGGAAAAGACCCCGGACACATACGATTACGAAGAATGGGTCGAGGCCTACGAAGAGTTGCCACAGGCGGTGATCGATGCGCAGTCCGCCGACGTTGATGCCATCTCCGGCGCCACCGTAACCAGCGAACTGTTCAAACAGGCCGTGCGACGTGCACTGGGCGAAGAAGATGACGAGGTCGGCCCCTTCGCGGATGGAGACCATATCGGCTACTCCGATCCCACTGCCCGTGGATACGTCAAGGCGCGCGTCGTGGTACAGCGAGGCACGATTACTCACGCCCAATTACGGGAATTCCAGGGTGATGGCAGCGAGAAGACGCCCGAGACCTACGATTACGAGGAATGGGTCGAGGCCCAGGAGGAGCTCCCCTGGCGCGTGATCGATGCGCAGTCCGCCGATATCGACGCCGTCGCTGGCGCGACCAGCACCACCGAGCGCTTCCAGCAGGCCGTCCGGCGCGCACTCGGTGAGGAGCCCGCCTTCGCCATGGGTCCCTACGAGGACGGCGTCCACACCGGGCAGTCCGATCCGTCCGCGCGCGGCGGATGGGTCGAGGTCGAGGTAAACGTCCTCCTCGGGACCATCGTTTCCGTCTCCATGGAGGAGTACACCGGCGACGGCGAGGCCAAGGATCCCGAGACCTACGATTACGAGGAATGGACCACGGCCTACGAAGAGTTGCCACAGGCGGTGATCGATGCGCAGTCCGCCGACGTTGATGCCATCTCCGGCGCCACCAGCACCTCTGATATGTTCCGACAGGCCGTGCGCCGGGCCCTCGGTGATGCGTCCTAGTACCGAATAGGCCAGCCACGCCGATTGCGCGATTCCCCCGCGGGGCGGGACTCGATAACCGGGTCCCGCCCCGCGTATGGTGATGGGATGGCGGGATCCATCGGCTGATTGCGGGCGGGACGATTCGAAGCCCCCCACCGATGGGAGGTCCCATCGAGAGGCTCCCAACCCCAACGCATCATGCCCGGCACCGCGCCTTATCCTGCCGGTTTTACCTCTTCCCGAAGGGACCAGCCCCGTGATGGTGAATTCTGTGTTAAGCGAGAGGAGTGAAGCTGCTTTGGCCCCGAGATATCTCGAGACCCATCGCACGACGACCGGGATACCGATGCGCGACGGCGTCACACTGGCCGCGGACATTTATTTTCCCGCCGAGGAAGGCGTCCCCCTCGACGGGCCATTCCCCGTAATCCTCGAGAGAACACCCTATGATCGCACTGGAACCGCTCAGGCGCGCCATTGCGCGTTCTTCGCCCGGCGAGGATATGTCGCAATCGCACAAGATGTACGGGGCCGCTACGATTCCGAGGGAAAACCCGAACCCTTCGGTCCCGTCGATGTGGAAGATGGATTCGACACCTGCAAATGGATCGTGGAACAACCCTGGTGCGATGGACGTATCGGCACCATGGGAACCTCATACAGCGCCATGAACCAGGCACACCTAGCTTCCGCTTCGCCGCCGGGTTTGGCGTCGCAGTTTTTTAACCAGGGTTTTTCCAACAACTATGACGGACGTATTCGCCAGGGCGGGGCACTGCGCCAAAGTATGGTCGCCTGGATATTCCGCCAGGCACCCGTCAGCCGGGAAGCCCTGGCCGACCCCGCACTGGCCGCGCTACTTCGGGACTGCTTCGCTGACACGCAGGCCTGGCTACAACGCGGTCCCATTCGTCCGGGCATCACACCCCTTCGGCATCTCCCCGAATACGAGCGACACGCGGTGGACATTACCCGGCGTGGCACGCTGGACGATTGGTGGAAGCGTCCGGGCATTTGGATGCAAGGGCGATGGAACACACTACCGGACGTTCCCCGCTACCTCGCCAGCGGCTGGTATGACTCCCACTCCCATACGGTTACGGAAGCGTTTGCAAAGCTTTCCCGCATACAGCGCCAACCCGTACGCCTGATCATGGGGCCCTGGACGCACGGCGGACTCACGCCCGAGATCCCGCGGGCGGGGGAGGCGCACTTCGGTGCGAGCGCGGCGCTCGAATGGAACGAATTGCGGCTTGCGTGGTTTGACGAAACGCTCCGGGGGATGCATGCTGGCCTGGACCCCCAACGACCGGTGCACCTGTTCATCATGGGAGGTGGATCAGGCCTCAACGTGCGCAGCGAGGCCGAAGGGGGAATCGAGGTCGGTGGATCGTGGCGTTCGGAAGAGCACTGGCCGCTCGCGCGCACACTCAAGACACCGGTGTACCTGCACGGGGAAGGTACGCTCTCCACCGAGGTACCGACCGGAACCCCCGACGGCACGACATATCGTTACAATCCATTGGATCCGGTTCCCACCGTGGGTGGACCGCTTTCCTCGGTGCAGGGACTGCGGATGGTCCCCGGGGGCTTCGACCAGCGCGCACGACCGGAGCTCGGACACGCGGACGATCTTCCGCTGGCATCCCGTCCGGATGTACTGGTTTTCCAGACACCACCCCTTCGCCGCGGGCTCGAGGTTACCGGATCCGTCGAGGTAATACTTTATGTCGCATCGAGTGCAACCGACACCGACTTCACCGCCAAGCTCGTCGACGTATACCCCCCGAACAGGGATCACCCGGATGGCACCGCCTTCAACATCACCGATGGAATCGCGCGGGCCCGCTATCGCAATGGATCGACACGCCCCGCGCTCCTCGTGCCCGGGGAGGTTGTGCGCATCCGGATTAAGCTGCCCCCGACGGCGACGTACTTCGCCCCGGGTCATCGGTTGCGACTGGACATCTCCAGCAGCAACTGGCCCCGGTTCGATACGAATCCCAACACCGGGGAACCCATGGGACGCCATCGACGCGTAACGATCGCAGACAATACCGTATATCATGACCCAGAGTATCCCTCCCACGTCGTTCTTCCGGTAATACCCCGGGAGGGACAGTCTAGCGAGGAGTGATTGTTCGCATGCAACCGCACGTTTCCCGCGAGATGCTGGAGGCGTCATTGCCTCGAATCGAAGGAGAAATCACCGTCACCGGGTGCGAGAAGCCGGTGACCATCCTGCGCGATGCCTGGGGCATCCCGCATATCCGTGCCCACACCCCGGCCGACGCATTTTTCGGACAGGGCTACGCCGCGGCCTCGGATCGTTTCTTCCAGATGGACACGGACCGCATGAAGGCGATGGGCCGGTGGGCAGAAATGATCGGCCGGGATGCCCTGGATTCGGACATCCTGATGAGAAAGATGGGACTTGCCCGGGCCGCGCAGGAGCACTTCCTGGGCCTTCGGCCCGGAACCCGGGGCATGATTCGCGCCTACACGGCCGGGATCAACGCATATCTTGATCAAACCACCCAGCTCCCCGTGGAGTATGCCCTGATGGAATGGACCCCCGAAACCTGGGAACCCTGGCACTGCCTGGCCGTGTTCCTGGTCCGACACGTGGCCATGAGCAGTCGGGACATGAAGGTATTCCGCGCCCGACTGGTGAACCACCTCGGGCCGGAGAAAGCCGCAGCGTTGTTCCCGGGCTACCCCGAAGACCATCCCCTCATCCTCCCACCGGGAGCGCCCTACTCGCCGGAACCGGTAGACCGGGCGCTACGCACCTTCCAGGAGGAAGCCGATAACATCCGCTGGCTGGGCGATGGTGCCCAAGGGAGCAACAACTGGCTCATCGGCGGCACCCGTACCGACTGCGGGAAGCCGCTCATGGCCGGCGATCCCCATCGCATGCTCGAGATCCCGAACGTGTACTGGCAAAACCACCTGCGCGCCCCGGAGATGGAAGTCATCGGTTTCTCCTTCCCCGGCGTACCGGGTTTCCCACACTTCGGGCATAATGATCGCGTCGCCTGGTGCATTACCCATACCGGCGCGGACAACCAGGATCTGTTCCTCGAGCGCTTCTTCGGCGGACGTTACCTGTATCGTGGCGAATGGCTGGATCCTCAAACGCGCTGGGAGCGAATACACGTGCGCGGGGAAGAAAACGTCGAGTTTGAAGTGGCCGAAACCCGCAATGGCCCGGTCATCTCGGGGGATACCGAAGATGGGTATGGGCTGAGTTTTCGTTGGTCTGCCATATGTGAACAGAACACCACCATGGATTGTTTCGTACCGATGATGGCGGCCCAGGATGCCGATGATCTTGAAATGGCAGTACGCAACTGGGTAGATCCGTGCAACAACCTGTTGTTCGCGGACATCGACGGCGAGTTCGGGTATCGCGTTCGCGGAAAGCTCCCGGTGCGGTCCTCGCGGGCTGGCTGGATTCCGTTGGCCGGCTGGAGCGGGGATGGGAACTGGAACGGCTACGTCTCCTTCGACGAAATGCCGTCGGCGCGCCATCCCGAGGGCCACGTTTTCGCGACAGCAAACAATCGCGTGGCCGGTGACGAATACCCGCACTACATTGCCACGGACTTTACCCCGGGATACCGGGCGATGCGGCTGTTCGAACGGCTGGATGGGAACCGAAGATTCACCATCGGCGACATGCCCTCGATTCACGCCGATATCCTTTCGGTCGCGGCACGGGAACTCTGTCCCCTGCTCGAAGCATTGCGCGTAGACCCCGACGATGAACCGCTCCGGTGGGCGCAACAGTTGCTGCTCGAATGGGATCATCGCATGCGCCCCGGGGACATCGCCCCCACCGTGTACAGCACTTTTCGCGAGATCCTGGTGGACGAAGTACTGGATTCTCTACTCGGCAAGGACAGACACGACCTGCTAGATGGTCCCACCGGGGCACGGATTCGGCAAAACCTTCGGGCTCCCATCGTACGGGCGATCAGGAAGGATGACAGGAGATTGCTCCGTGAAAATACCGACTGGCCGACCCTGATGACCCGCGCCATGCAACGAACCCTGCGTGTGCTCAAGACCGAACTCGGTACACAAGAGAAGGAGTGGCGATGGGGCCGCGTCCATCGGGCGAGGGCCGAACACCCGCTGACGGGCGCGGGTGTCTGCAATTCGCACCTGCTCAATCCCTCGGAGATCCCGATGGGCGGTGATGCGGATACCATCCAGGCGGCCGCATACCTCCCCGGAGAGGGATTTAGTGTCGTCAGTACCGCCGTCGGACGCTATGCCTTCGACCTCTCCGATTGGAACCGATCGGGATGGGTGTTGCCCCTCGGCAACTCCGGCCACCCCGGGAGCCGGCACTACACCGATCAGAAGGAGTCCTGGACGGAACATCGTCTCATCCCGATGCTTTACGATTGGGAGGAAATCGAGGGCGGTACCGAGGGAATCCTCACCCTTAAACCCTCGCAGTGATATGCGCCGGGGCGGCGAACCCCCTTCGCCGCCCCAACATCATCGAACCCCTGCAAAGCAACCATCGCGTGGCTTTGTACCATCCCTGAAACACTACGCTATGCGCGGCAGAAGAGGATATCCACGCCCGACCCGACAAGAAATAGATAAGGACCCGCCTAACTTGCGATCTCGGGATCCCGGGTGCGTACCGGGTTCCTCCGGTCGAGCGCCGTAGCATCGTGACACCAAACCAGGCGAGGAGGAAGGCGCATATGCCAAACGTCAGAAGACAGCGCAAACGTTTCGCACACCTGGTGGATCGCGCCCTCGAGGAGGGTGCCGACACCGCACTACTGATCTCACCGACCATCATCTGCGTGCAAGAGCGCGTACAAATGAAGTGCCTCATTCCACGCTGCACGTCCTACGGGCGTTCGCTAACCTGTCCCCCAAATCTTCCGGATCCCACCGCCATTGCACGCATGGTGGCCGAGTACGATATCGCACTGATGATGCAGGTGGTCGGGACCAAGGCCCAGGACGGTGCAAAACCGGGTATGGAGGTCGATTATAACTGGGTGTACCCCTCGGTATATCGCCTGCACCATCTCTTGCACGAGTTGGAAAAGTCTGCCCTGGAAATGGGATGCTACCTCGCCATGGGCCTGGGCGGGGGCGACTGCCGCTGGTGCGAGATGCTCCAAGATGCGGAAGGCGATCCCTGCGCCCTGCACGCCAGCGCGGGAGGATGCCCCGCCGTCCAGAGCGGCCAATGCGTGCGCGCCTACCGCGCCCGGCCCGCCCTGGAGGCCATGTCCATCAATGTGGTCCAGACAGCGGAAAACGCCGGGATCCCGTTCGAATTCACCGGACAAGATGAGGGCTATGTGACCTGGAATGGTATTCTCCTGCTGGAATGAACCCGTCTACAGGCGGGCAAGAATAACCATACGATACGAAGAAACCGAGAGGAGCGGACGTGCGTGGTGGGTGATGAAAGCAACCCCATGATGGGACGGGCGGTCGCACTGGTGGAGCTCGTCGACTACCAGGAAGGTTCAGTCGTAAGCCGTACACTGATGCAGCACGACGTCGGTACCGTCACCTTGTTCGCCTTCGCGTCCGGGGAGGGCCTCAGCGAGCACACGGCACCCTACGATGCGATGGTACAGGTTATCGAGGGTAGGGCGCACATACGGATCGGGGCCCAGGTACACACGGTCGATGCCGGCCAGGCAATCATCATGCCGGCAAACGAACCCCATGCCCTCGATGCACCCGAGCCCTTCAAGATGTTGCTCACGATGATCCGCGCCTAGGGCACGCGCCCGGGCACGCCCCCGGATACCATCCCTGCGGTGGCCGGGGGCGCGCCCGGGCGACACCTCATTGCATATCTTCGAACACGAACTGTCCCCGGTCGATCACCTGGGTCTCGTCTAACCAAAGACTGGTGTTTTTGCAGCATAGGCCGAGGTGGGCCGCACTCGCAATCCGACCCCCGAAATTGATGTCATTGTTGCTGCCTATCTGCACCTGCACATTCCCGTAGTGGGCCTCGATATCCGCCCCGGAGATCCCTGCCTCGGGCGTGATCGCGTGCACCAATGCCGTCCATAGGGCCCGGTGATCCGTGCCCCATGAAGTGTGTCCCGCACACCAGGCGTTGTCGTCATCGAAGGAGCCCAAAAACTCCCGCAATAGCCGGGCGTCCAATCCGCCGTCTATGGCCTCTATCCGACCCTTCGCGAACTCGATCACCACGGGCGCCTCCATATAACGCCCGAAGGAAAAGTTCGCATCCCCTACGTCCAGAACCAGGCGGCCCTCGGTCGTGCCCTCCAGCTGTGCCGTCTCCACCATGCCGGCACCCCAGAAGTCGAGGTGGCCGGGAACATCTGCGACCCCATAGTGGGCCAACGCGGGCCGATCTCCACACTCCATGACGAGATCCGTCCCGGCGTCGGATCGGATCCGGATCGTACGGGCCTCCTGCAGGCGAAGTGCCCCGGCACGGGTGCGGGCGACCACGTCGGGGTGTGCGCGCAGGCGACTCATAACCTGCAACGGCTGTACGGCCATCAGGATCCGGGTACCGCCGTCGAGGGCCCGTCCCATATCGCGGTTATAGTGTAGCGAATGGCTCGACATGTACACGATGAGATCTGCCTCTGCCCAGGACGCGCCCAGCGAGCGATCCGGCACGGGATGGTCAAAGGGCAATACCTGCTTATAGGCCTTCGCACCCATCGATAGCGCCGCACCCAGGCAGGCATCGGCATACACCGGATTGAATGCCGTGTCGGTAATCACCACGCATACCTCCTCCTCCGTGAGGCGACACATGGCGAGTTGATGTCGAAACAGCCCGACCAGCTCGGACGCGGCGGAAGGATTCATCATCGTTCTACGGTTGGGCAAATCGATCGCTTCCCCTCTATTTCGGATGCGTCGAACGGCCCGAGGAATTAGACCTCCCGGCGACCGTCCATGGCGAGCCTTTCCACGATCGGATCGTGATCCCTTTTCACACCCGGGGGATTTCGCCACCCCACCGGGAAAACCCACGGGAGAACCCCTGTGTGTATGTAAAAGGAAAGGAGTGGGAATCGGTGGATACCGCGATAGTCACCGGTGGCGCCCACGGGATTGGCCGCGCTACGAGTATGCGATTCGCCCGGGAAGGGTATCACGTCGCCCTTGTGGATATCGATGGACCCTCTGGCGCCCGCGTGGTGGGCGACATCGAATCGGAGGGTCGTCAGGCCAGCCTTTGGACAGTAGATCTCGCGGACCCCGTAGCGGTAGAAGACACCGTCTCCCGGGTCGTCGCAGCGCGCAAAACCATCGAGGTGCTGGTGAGCAATGCCGCCATCATCCATCGCGGAACCGCGCGCACGCTGTCCGTTGCACAATGGGAGGAACAACTTCGCATCAACCTTACCGGCAGTTATCTCATCACGCGCGCGGTGTCGGAAGCGATGATCCAAAACGGTGCCGGCAGCATCGTGCACGTCGGCTCCATCACCGGGATCCGCGGCGGTACCGAGCGGGTGGGGTATATTGCCAGCAAGGCGGGCGTCCTCGCTATGAGCCAATCCATGGCCCTCGACTTGGCACCGTACGGCATCCGCGTCAATGCGGTGGCGCCGGGCACGGTGTGTACGCGGCTCAACCGACACATTCTCGAGGATCCCAGCGCGGGCCCCGGCATCGCGAAACGCATTCCCCTCGGGCGCGTGGGGCAACCGGAAGATGTAGCCGGGGTCATCTACTTCCTGTGCACGCCCGACGCGGGCTACATGACCGGCAGCATCGTCACGGTGGATGGCGGCATCACCGCATCTGCCTGAGCTCTACTCGGCGCATACCAAAAACAAAACCCCCGGCGCCATGACGCGCCGGGGGTCGCAGTGCCGATCTTTGTCGGAACTATGCGGTCTCCTCGTCCTCGTGTTCGGCATCGGATCCGGTAATGACAATGGGGTCGGTTCCCTGCCGAACCGCTTCTTCGGTAATGATAACCTTCTGCACATCCGAGCGGGACGGCAGATCGTACATGACATCCAGCATCAGGTCTTCGATAATGGAGCGCAGTCCGCGCGCACCCGTGCTCCGCTTCATGGCCAATTCCGAGATCGCCTCCAGGGCACCTTCCCGGAACTCGAGCTCGATGTGGTCCATCTCGAAGAACTTGGAGTACTGGCGAGTCAACGCGTTCTTCGGCTTCACCAGGATCTCCATGAGCGCCTCTTCATCAAGCTGACCGAGCGTGGCTACCACCGGCAGCCGACCCACGAACTCGGGAATCAGACCATACTTCAACAGGTCCTCGGGCATGACCCTCGAGAGGATCGCGCCGATTTCCTCGTCAGCACTGGCCGCGATCTCGGCGCCAAATCCCATCACCTTGCGCCCGATACGACGGCGAATGATGCCGTCCAAGCCATCAAAGGCACCCCCACAGATGAACAGGATGTTGCTCGTGTCGATCTGCAGAAACTCCTGGTGGGGATGCTTCCGCCCACCCTGGGGGGGTACGCTCGCAGTAGTCCCCTCTAGGATCTTGAGAAGAGCCTGCTGCACACCCTCGCCGGATACATCCCGGGTAATGGAGGGATTCTCCGACTTTCGCGCCACCTTGTCGATTTCATCGATGTAGATGATGCCTTTCTCGGCTCGCTCGATGTCGTAGTCCGCCGCCTGGATGAGCTTGAGGAGAATATTCTCGACGTCCTCCCCCACGTATCCGGCCTCGGTCAACGAGGTCGCATCCGTGATGGCAAAGGGCACATCGAGTACGCGGGCCAGGGTCTGTGCCAGGAGGGTCTTCCCGCACCCGGTCGGGCCCAGTAATAGAATGTTGCTCTTTTGCAGCTCCACGTCATCGATCTGGCTACCCAGCTGCACCCGCTTGTAATGGTTGTACACCGCCACGGAGAGGATGCGCTTGGCGCGTTCTTGCCCGATCACATACTGATCGAGATATTCCTTGATCTCCCTCGGCGGTGGCAGATCCTCCAGTTCGAATTCGACATCTTCCTTCAGCTCCTCGAGGATGATGTCGTTGCACAGGGCGATACATTCATCGCAAATGTACACGCCGGGACCGGCCACCAGTCGACGAACCTGTTCCTGGTACTTCCCGCAAAAGGAGCATTTGAGCTGTCCCTTATCGTCGCTAAATTTGAACATCCTTCCTCTCCTTTCTATCCCGGCCCCATCCTGGCGGCGCGGGATAGACGGAAGCTATTTTTCCCGCTTGGGATAAAGAACCTCGTCGATGATCCCGTAAACCTTGGCATCTTCGGATCCCATGAAAAAGTCCCGATCGGAGTCCTTTTCAATCTTATCCACCGACTGGCCCGTATGGTGCGCCATCAGTTCTGCATAGCGTCGACGCATCTTGATGATCTCATCCGCGTAGATCTTCACGTCGGAGGCACTGCCTCCTGCACTACCCTGGGGCTGGTGAATCATGATCCTCGCATTGGGCAGCGCATGCCGCTTGCCCTCCGCGCCTCCGGCCAGCAACAGGGCGGACATGCTCGCAGAAAGCCCCAGGCAATAGGTCACGACGTCCGGCTTGATATGCTGCATCGTATCATACATGCCCAAACCCGCGTCCACCGCGCCGCCCGGAGAGTTGATGTACATCGATACATCACGATCGGGGTCATCGGCCTCGAGGAACAGCAACTGCGCGATGATCAAGTTTGCCACGTGGTCATCGATCGCAGTTCCCACGAACACGATGCGGTCCTTTAACAGGCGAGAGTAGATGTCGTAGGACCGTTCTCCCCGCGCAGTTTGTTCCACTACCATGGGAACGAGATTCATTCCAAAACACCCCTTCATTATTCTACCCCGGTTGAACCTCCATTATACCGGGTGCACGTGTCGCATCTATATGCGTAGGGACATCGACCTGTCCATTACGCCTCGTCCTCGGGCTCCTCCGCCTCCGGCTCACCGCCGTTTTGGGCGTCGTCCTGGGCCGCTTCGGTCTCAGCCTCGGCCGCCTCGGCCTTTTCCTTCGCCTTCTCGCGGCGCACCCGGCGACTCTCTTCGAGTCTTTCGAGGGTCTCGGTATATTGCTCATCGCTCCAGCCGGCCAGCAGCCGACGCGTCTTCTGTATGCGCAAATCTGACCGCAAACGCTGGCCGAACTCCGTGGCCATGGCCATCTGCCGCAAAACCGCCGGATCCGCTCCCATGGCCTCGGCACGATTCTCGAGCTCCGCTTCGAACTCTTCCTCGGTAACTTCAACACCCTCGGCCTCGGCCACGGCATCGAGTATGAGGCTTTCCTTAAGATCCGGACCCGCCTGCTCCCGGAAATTGCTCCGGGCTTCTTCTTCGCTGCCCATACCGCGGGCCGCCAGGTAGTCCGGGAATTCCATGCCTCTCTGTTCGGCTTCCCGCTGCATCTCCTCAACGCGCCGTTCAACCAGGTCATCGATCATTGGCTGGGGAATCTCGAGCTCGGTGTTCTCGGCAACCTTATCGATCACCTGCTGTTCGAACTCTCGCAGGGCCGAGGACATGCGGGCATCCTCGAGGTACTCCCTGACCTGCTCCCGCAGCGCATCCACGCTCTCCGCATCGCCCACTTCTTTGGCAAAGTCGTCGTCGAGATCCGGGAGCCGCTTCTGCTTCAGTTCCTTGATCTCGACCTCGAAGGTGACTTCCTGTCCCGCGAGATCCTGGCTGGGAGCGTCCGCGGGGATCTCGACCTGCACCTCGCGGGTCTCTCCGACTTTTGCCCCGAGGATTCCCTCTTCAAACCCCGGCAGGTACTGGCCGGAACCTATATCGAGCATTTCCTCTTCCGCCTGCAGTTCTTCCCGGGGCTCATCATCGAGGTATCCCTGGAAGCCCACGACGGCCAGCATGCCCGGGGCCACCTCGGCATCCTCATCCTCCACCAGTTCAGCGGTTGCGCGCCGTTCACGAAGATCCTCGATGGCCTCATCCACGTCCTCATCGGTAATTTCGGGCACCTCAAACTCGAGGCCGAGGTCCTTGTATGGTCCGAGATTCACCTCGGGCATCACCTCGACCTCCGCCGTGAAGACAACCGAATCTTCGTCGGGTCCCCCGGACTCCAGCTCGACATCCGGTGGCGCGATGGGTTGAAGCTCCAACTGCTCGATGGCTTCACCGTAAGCCTCGGGTACCATCTTCTCGAGGGCCTCTTCCCAAATCGGTGCCACGCCAAAACGGCTTTCAAAGATCTTCCGCGGCACGCGCCCTTTACGAAAGCCCGGAAGGGCCAGATCCCGGCGAATCTCTGAGAAGGCCTGGTTGAGATGTTGTTCCACCTTCTCGGGCTCTACCTCGACGCGCAAAATTCGTAGGTTTTCCTTCTCCTCGGAACGCTCCATTGTCGCCTTAACCACGAAACTGCTCCTTTCCTCTTCACCACCCGATCCGGTGGGCCATCCCCGTTTGAAGGGCACGGCGATAAGCGATACCGATCATCGGAGCAACTCCCGAACGCCGGGACACCCCGATCATCGAATTCGGGCATTGCAACAGGGCAGTGGGCAGGGGCTTCGCTTCGCCCGCTGCCCACCTGCCCCCTCTTCGGTGTGCGAGGGAAGGGACTTGAACCCTTACGCCCGAGGGCACGGGATCCTAAATCCCGCGCGTCTGCCAATTCCGCCACCCTCGCTCGCATGATGCAAAAACTAATATACCATATCACGATGATTCTTGGCGAAGGGTTCATCCAGATGCGCCGGGGCGATCTCTGCCCGGGCAGTGCGGCCGTATCATTACCCTGATTCGCCCCCGGCGCACCGCTTGCAGGATACGGCAATCGGGTGGGCACGGGCGCTGATCCTTGGCGCAGCCACGCGCACGCGGCCACGAACAGGATCCCCTCCCGCGGCGGCGAATGCATCCACGGACGCGATCCGCTAGACCATGGCAACATCGGAAGGGAGGCACAATCCCCTTGGCCCGTTACCTTGTCACCGGTGCGGCCGGTTTCTTGGGTGCCAACATCCTGCTCGGACTCGTGGCCGACGGTGTCGAAGTGATCGCATGCGACCGGGATATCCCTCCCCGGCCACTGGTTCGCACCCTATCCGCTGCCGGAGGATCCGTGCACTGGATGCCCCTGGATGTTCGAAATCCCGCGGACTGGTCCGCGCTTCCGCGGGGAAAGTATCGTGCCGTGGTGCACGCCGCTGCAACGACACCGGGACACGACATCCCCGATCTCGTAGAAACGGCGGATATCAACCTGATGGGTCCCCTGCGGGCACTGGAGTGGGCGTGCTCGCAAGAGGTCGAGCGCTTCGTATTCATCAGTTCGAGTGCAGTTTACCGTGATGTAAATCACGACGCACCCCTGCACGAAAACCTGGTGCTACAGCCCTCCCATGGTTTCCCCATGCTGAAGCTCGCTGCAGAGAACATGGTACGAATGTACCGTCACCACCGCGGGCTGGACACCTGCTCCGTGCGCCTGCCGGCCCTCTTTGGTCCCTGGGAGCGTCCCACCGCAAGCCGGCAAAACATGTCGTTCATCCACTGCCTGCTTCGGGCGGCAATCCTTGGTACACCCCTGGTCGTCGGGGGGACCGATGCACTGCAGGAGTGGACCTACGCCCCCGACGCAGCCCGTGGCATCATACATCTCGCCCACGTGCGCGGGGAGGCGCACGTCTACAACCTATCGGCCGGGCGCCTGGTACCGGCCAGCGAAATCCTCGAGATCCTCGATATGCTAATCCCCGATCACGCCGTAAAAACCATCGGATTCGGTGCCGGTGATCACGCGCTCGACCTGCGCCCGGAGGCCGTCGCCCAGGTTCAGCCCATGGACACGACCAGGCTCGCGGCGAGTGGTTATGCCGCTTATGCGAAACTATCCGATGCCCTCAAAGCCTACGTTTCCTGGTTACGAAGGCACGAGATCACCCACGCGTGATGCTCGGGTTCGATGATCAGTCACCCATCAGGAAGAAACCGAGGAATACGCTGGTCACCACGCCCAAAGCGATGAGGATGCCTTCGGTGATGAAGGCGGCGAGCACCCGCCGCGCCGCGGTAACGATGATGACGTCGATTAGTCCGGTGCCCAGCGCCGACCAGAAGAGGACCAATAGTGTGCCGTAGAGGAGCAGTGGGATAAACACGATGCCGACCATGGCCAATCCACGCACTGCGCCGGAGAGACCCCGCGTGAACAGGCCGGCCACCATGCCGCCGAGGACCGCCCCGAAGCGCGCCAGGTTGGTGGTGATGAGCACGGGCGTATAGGGCCCAAACTCCGCGGAAACCGCGATGACCAGGTAGGCGAGGATCAGCGTCATGCCCACGAGCGAAGCGGCCGTCCCAATGCGATAGGTGGATGTGTTCTGGCTCACGGGGCATCCCCACCGATCTCGCCCTCCAAGTTCGTTCTCCGGCTCAGCATGAGCGGCTCACGGCTAAGGGGGTGCCGTATGCGCATGTGGAGTCGCACGCTCCACGCATCACGCTCGAGGGCCTCGCGTCCATCGGGTAGGGCGGCCGCTTGAAGGGGCGAGGTCAACGTGCGCTCGATCGTCCGCGCATCTGCTCGGCCCAGTTCAAAAGTTTCCGGGTGCCACTCATCGCTCGCCACCAGCTCTCCCCGGTAGGCCAGGGAGAGGCGGAAGAACTCCACCCGCCCTTCGATCTCGCCGGTGTTGTCCAGCGTGAGGAACACCGTGTAATCCTTCATGTCGTCGCCCACCAGGAGGCTGTCGAAGGACACGCCGATGCCGCGACTACCCGCCGTCGCGACGAGGGCACGTACATAGGTTGTACCGATCGCCCAGCCGCTGGCCAAGACTACTAGCAGCGAAAGCAGCAGGAGAAGACTTCCATATCTCGATCGCACGATGCACCTCCCAAACGGCCCCACCCCATGGTAAGCCCATGCTAACACGAAGGAAAGGCCGGCAAAATCCCGTGGCCGCAATGTGAAGGACCCAACCAAAGCGAGGTGGTCCGCCGACGTAGGGCGGACCACCCATTGTCATTCCTTCGCACGGTTCTCCAAATCTTTATGTGCGCATGGTTATTCTTTCGACGATGATCACCACGGGAAAAGCCGGCTACGTCCAATCGAGTCCTGTGAGCTTCCCTCCACACCTGGGACACGCCTGCAACATGCCCTCCGCCTGGTCCGACTTCTCGAGACAGTCCGGGCAAAGGTTCGTGTCGCAATCTTCGCAGCGCATCCACTGTTCTTCGCCCTTCGGTTCACGTCCACACATCGTGCAACGTACGTCTGCCATCGGTTCCACCTCCTCCCGCCAATTCATATGCGCGCATTCGCATCGACAAGGCAAGACGTGAAACAGCAGAAAACCGAACCCGCCGGCCTTCGATCAGATGCCCTCGATCTGCCCGAGCTCGGCGTGGCAGCTGGGGCAAACGGCCAGAATCCGACGATGGGGGTCATCCCGGAGCGCTTCCAACTGCTCTTGTTCTTTGCGCATCCTCCCCAGGCAATCGGGGCAGTAGGCTGTGCCACAATCGGGACACTCGCGCCAATCGGTCTTATTCTCTCCCATGGGGGCTTTGCACTCTGCGCACTGTCTTTTTGCCAAAACGATCTCTCCTCCCGAAACCAAAACCGGAAACTTTCACCTGTACGATACTATTCCCAAAATCGCATGGACAATCACGCGAATCCACCGCGAGGACAACCAACCCTCCTACCTTGGGCAACCGGGCCCTTCATCACGCTTACGTGCCGTGATGACTTACTTTGATGGCAAGCTGAGTTGGTCTAGCTTTTCTAGGTCTTCGCGTTTCCCGAGTACCACGAGTACAGATCCGGCTTTGAGCTCTGCACCGCCGTCGGGCGATAGTTGGGTCGAGTCGTCGCTCCTGATCAGCATCACGCGTACATCGACATCCATCTTGGCAAAATCCCGCAGGCGACGCCCCTCCAGTGGTGATCCCGGGTTGATCAGGATTTGCCCGATGTTGTCCTCGGGAGTCGTACCGGACACGATGTCCGTCATGAGTTGGTATACCGATGGACTGTGCGCACTCTTGGCCAGGATATCCGCCCCCAGCAACTGGGGAGAAACCACACGAGAGGCACCGGCCAGGTACAAGCGTCGCGTCGCCTCCCGGTCCGAAGCGGTGGAGATCACCTCGATCTCCGGTGCCACTTCCCGCGCCTCCAGCACGAGATAAACATTCAGTGTGTCCTGGGAAAACGTCGTGAGAATCGCCCGGGCCCGGTGAATGCCGGCGCGCTCAAGGACCTCCTCGCGAAGGGCATCTCCCACCAGGTAGAGGTCAGCGCCCGCCTCCACCAGGCGTTCTCGATCGCGGTCAATGATCACCACGGGACAACCCATCTTCTCCAGGTTCGTCGCGATCTCGCGTCCCAAGCGTCCGCATCCGCATACGATGAAGTGGTTCTTCAACTGCCCGATCTTTCTCTCCAAGCGTCCCACGCCTCCCCGCAAGACCAGGTCATCCAGCCGATCGGTCACATACGAAACCCCGAGGCCAAACACCAGCAGCAAGCCCACCGGCACAATGGCGAGGGCCAAAACCCGGCCACCTTCGGTCACCGGGTGCACATCACCGTAACCCACGGTGGTAACGGAAATCACGAGAAGGTAGAATGCCTCGAAAAAAGACATGTCCTCCAAGTAGGCAAACCCGAGCGTACCCGAAAAGAGTACGACACCAATGGCAACGGCCAGTGCGATACGATTTGCAATCCATCCACGTCTCAAAGGCAATGTCCCCTCTTCCGAGGCGCGCAACCTCGGGAAGTGAAAACTCCTAGCATCGATATTCGGTCCCGGGTCCTCGTCTCCCTGCATTATTTGGTAACTTCGATCGGCATGTCCTGCCACCACGACAGCCGGATCCGAGAGGAGTTCGTTGCACGGTCTCGAATTGCCCGTTAGGCGTCTAAACCCGTGACGGTGCGAAGTGATGGGAAGATATAATGGTTACCCTCGAATACGCATACTGGCTCGCATTCGCCGTCTTCCTCGGCTTCGGGGCCTATTCGATGCGGCACGGATCGCGCGGTCGTTTGAACGTGCTGTTCGCTTCACAGTGTATCGCTCTCGGCCTCTGGAACCTCGCCTTCGCCCTCGGCACAACCGCGGGGGACGCGGGGCGTGCCGCGCGATGGTTCTCGCTGGGTCTCACGGCCAGCCTCCTGGTCCCGGTCCTAGCCATCGAGCTGGCCCGATCGATTCGTGGGCGGACCCCGAAACATCGCCGGTGGAGCAACATCCTGTGGTACCTGGTCGCAGCGGTTCTGGGATACTCCATACTGGATGCAAACCGCCTCGCCGACGTACCCGGAGCCGTCGCGTACTCCGGCGCCTGGGTTCCGTGGCTGGAATCAACCCACCCCTGGGTATTGGCTTACCTCGCCTTCTTCCTAATATCCCTCGGGGTCGCGGCCGCGCACATGCTCGGGGCGATGCGTTGGAACCCCAGTGTGAACCGACGGGGCCAGGCCCGGGTGATGCTCGGCGCCATACTCCTGGCGGGGCTGTTCGGAGTGGTCATGGACGCAATCCCTACCATTCGAGGAATCCCCAACCCGAACACCGCCAGTCTCTCGGCGATGATCTGGGTACTCGCGCTCTGGTACGCAGTAGACCGGTACCACATGATGGGAAACCTGCCCCCCGTTTCTGCGGAGGATATCCTCGGTACGATGGATGAGATGGTCGTCGTCATCAGCGCGGACGGGCGAATCCGCCGCACGAATGCAGCCGTGACCCGGCATACCGGCTACCGCCGCGAAGACCTCATCAATCAACACTGGGAGGCCATCACCAATGCCGATTCCTGGCTGGCTCCTTACCTGGAACACGTCTACCGGGGCGAACGGATATCCGGGAAGTCCGGCCAGCTGGTAACCGCCGACGGCCGCAGCCTTGCGGTATCCCTATCCGCCAAGCCATTGGACGACGAATACGGCGAACTACTTGGTGCCGTGTGCATCTTCAAAGATGTCGAAGCAACGCAACGGGCCTTTCGTGCCATCCAAACACAGCGACACTACCTCGAAGCTTTGTTTCGCGGGAATCGCGACGCGATCGTCCTCTGGGATCACCACATGCGGGTGTTGGACATCAACGAGGCCTTCACCGACCTCTTCGGTTTCACCCTCGAGGAAATCAAGGGACGCGACCTGGTCAATCTCATGGTACCCGAGGAGCGCTGGAGCGAGGGCGAGCCCGTGATCTCTGACCTCCTCCGGGGGGAAGATGCGACCATCGAGACGGTCCGCCTGCACAAGGACGGTTCAACTATACCGGTCTCCCTTCGCTCCATCCCGGTGATGATCGATGGGGAGAGGGTCGCGGTCTACGGCGTCTACACCGACATTTCCCGGCGTAAGGCCCACGAACAATACCTCCGCTACCTCAGCCTTCGGGATGGACTCACCGGGGTATATAATCGCACGCACTTCGATGCCGAGGTGGGGCGAATGCAGCAGAGCGTTCGGGGCCCGGTCAGCATCCTCCTGGTCGACGTCGATGGACTCAAGATGATCAACGATTCCCTCGGACACGAGATGGGAGATGTCATCATCCAACAATGCGCCGACCTGTTGGAGCGATCCAAGCGCCATAGTGATGTCCTCGCCCGGGTGGGCGGCGACGAATTCGCCCTCATTCTCCCGGATACCGATGAGGACGGGGCCGAACAGGTGAAAAGCCGCATCCACGCAACGCTTGCCGAAATATCCGACGATGCCGGTGGCCTAACCCCAGAAATCTCCCTTGGCACGGCCACCTCCCACGATCCCGGCGTACCCCTGATGGACGTGTACCGGGCGGCGGATGATGCCATGTACCGCCAAAAGCAGGAGCGGAGAAACCTCGCCCGCGAGAACATCGCCCGTGCCATCGAACTATACCGGCGCCGGCCGGGCGTGCATACCGAAGCCGGCGAGCACTGAGACCGCCGCGCACCTCCGTCGTCATTTGGAATCTATTCGTGTTCGGCAATACACGCTTTGGATTGCACAACCAGGACGGTCTTGTTGAATGCCCGGATTCCTGCTTAAACATTGCGGGCTCGGGACACCGCGGATCCCCGACATACCTTTCTGGGGCAGAACCCGCATTCCCCGGAGGAGTCCACATCGATCCCAACGAAAGCGATTGTGATGGGAGGGTCTTTTCGTGCAACGTACGCCGCAGCGGGGACTTATCATTGTGCTTATACCCTTGGCTTATGGCCTCATTGTGAATCGCCTGATGTTGTTGATCCCACCGCTTCTCAGTCAGTTGGTCTTCGGGGCATTTTGGTTTTGGGCCGGGGTGTTTTTCGCGCAGATGGGAGCAGGGAAGCTCAGGGGTTTTTTGCTGGGCAATAGCCTGTGGGCGCTGTCTTTTGGCCTATTCACCTGGCAATTCATCCTCACCGGGGCCGAGGATCGCGTGATTGGGATCGCGGTTCATGCGCAGCACTATATGGCTTCATTTTTATGGCTCGGAACGCGGATTTACCGACTCTTCGATTCCACGATTCACGGTACCAATATCATGCTCACCGCCTATGCCAGCATGCTGGTCGTCTTTACGATCGGATTCATTTGGGGCTCAGTCCGACAGTAGGCGCGTCACACACGAAAGAAGGTCGGCAGCGACGACCAAGGCGGGTCCCGGTTCCGATTCCGCCTCTCCCATTGCATCAGCCACTCACGATGCTTGGGTGAATACGGAGGAACGCCCCCGGATTCCGCGAAAACGCTCGTAGGAATACGTCCACGCGAAAGGTGGCGACATACCATGGATTATGCCGGAAGGCGAAGGAGACTGGCCGAGGAACTGGAGGTGGCGGAACTCGAAGCCGCCCTTTTCACCTCGGACGCAAACCTGCACTACTTCACCGGCATGCCGCGCCTAAGACGCGGAGAGGATGCGTCGCCCGCATGCACAGTACTCGCCGTCACCGCAAGTGGCACCACCCACCTGTTTTCCGGCCCCGGGGCAGGGGCTCGGGGAATGCCCGGGATCACCCAACACACAATCGACCACCCGGACGCGTTCGGATCGGCGATGAAAAACCTTTCCGTCGGCCATCGGTTCGGAGTGGGCGCAAGCGATGGGGACTGGCTCGCAGAAGCAATCCGGGATGCCTTTCCCCATGCGATGATCACCGACGGCGACCCCCTGGCCGAATCCCTGCGGCGCATCAAGGACGACCGCGAAATCGACGTGCTGAGACGGGCGGCAGCAGTCGCGGATGCGGTTATGGAGGACGTCCTGGGAGCGGTAGCCTTCGACGTCACCCAGCGGGGGCTGCGCGAGTACATCCGTGCGGCGGGCAGGAAGCACGGGGGCGCCGGGACGTCATTTCCCCCGACTGCGGGGTTCGTCCAACGCGGGGCGCCCCTAGAATCGGAGCCACTTTGCCACCCCGACGATGCAGGACTGCGACCGGGCACCTCCATCGCGTTCGATTTCGGCTTCATCGTCGACGCGTACTGCTCCGATTTTGGCCGCTCGCTCTACTTCGGCAAGGCGCCCGGGCATGTACGCGACGCCTATCGCGCCCTGGCCGAGGCACAGCAACATGTCATCGAAACCATCGAACCGGGTGTTACCCGATTGGACACGCTTTTCCCCGAAATGGAAAAACAACTGGACCTCGCCGGCTACGGATGGGCCCTGCGAGCGCGTTTATCCGACGGCACGCTGGGGCATCAAATCGGGCTGGATGTACACGAGAATCCCTGGATACGGCCCGGGTGTGACGACGTCGCCATGCCCGGCATGGTGTTCTGTCTCGAGCCAAAGCTTTGGCACCCGGGTGTATATTACCTCCGCATCGAGGACATGATCCTCATCGGCGAAACGGGGACGGAAACCCTCACCCGCTTCCCCCGTGACCGGTTTGAGGTCTTGGCATGACCAAAGGGGAATTGCCCCTTATGAAGGGATGGAGAGACCCGATGCGCAAAACCAATCGCGCCCTGCTCATCATCGACATGTTACGAGACTTCATCGAAGCAGAAGGTGCCCTCTCTTTGGGCGAATCCGGCCGGCAAATCATACCGGCCGTAAGGGAACGCCTCGATCGGGCACGGGCACGCGGTGACCTGGTCATCTTCGTGCGCGACAGCCACCGCCCGGACGATCCCGAGTTCGACATGTTCCCACCACATTGTGTCGCGGGCACGCCCGGGGCCAAAATCATTCCCGAACTGGCGCCCTCCGATGAAGATGTGATGATCTTCAAGCGCCGTTACAGTGCCTTCTTCGCCACGGAACTGGACCTCGTTCTGCGGGAGCACGGCGTGGATGCGCTGGATCTCTGCGGGGTATGCACCAACATCTGCGTGCTTTACACCGCTGCCTCAGCGCGTAACCTCGCCTACGCGGTGACGGTGCACCGGGACGCTGTCGCCGCTCCCGTGAGGGAAGCCGGGGAATGGGCACTCTCGGAGATGGAGCAAACACTCGGGTGCACCGTGGTGTAAGCAACGACAGGCCTATACGGGCCGAGAACCCCTTAGCGAGACCGCAGGGCCACCGCCGCGCCCAACGTGCCCGATACGAGGCCTAGCCCCGCGGTTACAGAAATGAGTCCCGTGAGCAGGTGGTCCCAGGGGACCAGCGGCATGAAGGGCATGGCGGTGCGCAACGCACCGTAGGCGACGGGACCGCCGAAGAACAGGGTGAGCAGGCATGCCGAGGCACCCAGCCCGCCCAAGATGGCCCCTTCCAACAGGAACGGGATGGATACGAACCATTCCGATGCACCCAGGAGGCGCAGGGTTTCGATCTCCTCGCGGCGGGCGGAAATGCCAAGGCGCACGATGTGCGATACCAGGATCAACGTGATC
>PUNF01000101.1 GCA_003552525.1 Clostridia bacterium
CGCCCGGTCGAACACCATAAGCGTTCGGCCGACGGTGATATAACGCGACGGCGCCATCCCGATCTCAGACAGCCGAGCAATCATCGTCGACGGGGTTATGTTCTCGGTCATGATCGATGCGAACCCGAGGGATTCCTTGTTCTCGGGGCGATCCACCATGGTGATCAATTCGCCGAGCTGCCAAAGGGCACGTCCCGTACCCCGCGCCCAAATGGCGCGCTGATTCGTGTCCAGCCGCACATCACTGACATCGATCCCGAGACCCGAGATCAAAGGAGATAAGTCATCGGCATCTATGTGGCGCAAATCGTATCTTCGAAGGTAGAGTGGTTCTTCTTCATCTTCGTCGTCAACTGCCACTTCTGCCTCGAAGTCTTCGGGCGGCTCGAAAGGATCTCCAGATTGTTCCGTGGCTTCATCGGGATCATCCGAGGCACCAGCGCTTCCCGTATGTGCAGATATAAGTCCGAACGCCGCACCCACGAGGATCCCGAGCACACATACCACGACGACGCGATCCAGCAGTCGCCACTTCCTGCTTGATGCATTCATGTTCCGACTCCTCCTAATTGCCGGCATAAAAAACACTCCCCCGCACCGTAATATTGAGAACCGGCAATTCTTCTGTTCCCCGGCCCATTCGGATATCATCGATACGGATGCCGCGCTCAGATTCGGCCAGTGATTTCAGTAACTCGATCGCCTGCAGGTATCGTCCCTCGAACGACAGGTTGATGGGCATCTCCATGTATCCATCCTCTTCGGCACGTTCGTCGAAGCGGATCTGGATAAAATCCAACCCAACCGCTTCCGCCTCGTCGTTGAGGTGTACGATCAATTCGTCTTCCAACGGTTTCTCCGGTATGAGAAGGGCCATCACGTCCAGGCTCTCCTCGAGCTCATCGCTGCGATCCCTGAGATCCTCGAGGTACGCTAGCCGCGTCTGCAACCGCGCAAACTCTCCCCGCTCGATCTCGATTTCATCCAGGAGATCCGCCCGTATCATCACCTGGCGGTATATGAAGAATCCGAGCACGAGTACGGCGATGATTGCCAAGACGATAAGGACTAACACGGATCGATCCATGGTCGCGAGGTTCACCGGGCATCCCTCCCTTCGCTGAGCGGGTCATACTCCGGACCCGGGTGTAGCATGCTGTTGAGTTCAAAAGAAACCAGATCTGTATCCCTATGTACGGTCTCGGCGGAAAACCGGCACCGGGCATCGGCCAGGCCGTCGATATCCTCCAGTCGCTTCAACCATTCCGCGGTATTGGGATGCTCGTACGTGAGCCCCCGAAACAGCACGGAACCTCCCACGGTCGCTTCCCCGTTGGTGTGCGGGTAATTCATGCTGAGATCTGTCAACCATACCCGCTGTGGGATAAACGTACCGATATCGGTGAGGATCGTGGGCCAATACTGTGCGCGTCCCATGGCCGCCGAGGCAATCTCGAGCCGCTCATCGACCCGCTCCTTGAGTTCCTCGTATTGTTCCAATCCGGCGATCTCGGATTCCACGGCCATTCGATCGGCTTCGAGTTCGGCCAGCTCCCGTTCGAGATTCCAGGTCTCCATCAAGAAATATCCGTACACCGCACCCAGCGCGATGACCCCAATGGCCACCACCGAGATGACCTGCATCCAACGGCGGCGGCGCCTGCGCGCTTCGATGATCTCCGGCGGAAGTAAGTTGATCCGAACCATCATCCCACCCCCTCTAGGCCGCGCAGGGCGAGTCCGATGGCGACGGAATAGTCCGCCCCGCCGGTCTCGGGATCAAATCCCCGCGCCCGGGTGTCGTGTAAACCGCCCGCCGGATTCAACTGCTCGACGGGCATATCCAGCTGCTCCAACAGGAAGCGCGTCAGACCGGGGACGCGAGATCCTCGTCCACTGACGTACACGCTGTCCACCGATCCACCCTCGTTCTGTCCAATGAAGTAGTTCACCGAAGAGCTGATCTCGTCGGCCACCCGCAACGCCCAGGATTCTGCGCCCGCGGTCACCTCGGCATCGGCCGCCGCGTCCAGGGGCACCTCGGCGAGGGACACACTGAGGGTCTCTGCATACGACTCTAGGGAAACCGGCAGGACCCGTGCGAAGCGCGGAACCCCCTGGTCCACCACAGCCAGGCTGGTCAATCCATTGGCGATGTCTGCGACTACCACGGTCTCGGTTCGCGCGGACTCCGGCAGATGTCGCGCCAGCACGAGGGGCGAGGCATCGATGATGTCGCAGGAGAGCCCGGCATCCCGAAGGCAATCCAGGTTCGCGTGCAACTGCTCGCGCCGCGCCGCCACCATCAGCAGGTTCAGCGCCGCACCTTCCTCCGTCTCCGTCTCGCCCAGCACGGCAAAATCCATCACCAGCTGGTTCATCGGTATGGGGAAGTAATCTCCCGCCTGTAGGTGCACCGCCTGCTCGAGGCGATCGTCGGGCACCCTGGGGAAGGTGGTTGAACGCATCAACATTCCCGGGGTCGACATCCCCAGGACGACCGTTCGACCCCCGACACGCGACTGGCCCCAAAGTTCTCGCAGTGCCCCTCGAACCATCTCCGACTCTTCCACGACACCGGTGACGACCGCCTGCTCGGGGATCTCCACCGATCCCACGGTAGAGAGCACCGGGCGCCTGGCGCCACCGGACACCGCCGCCACACGGATGGCCCCGGTATCGAGTTCCAAGCCTATCGACGTCGATCTACCCAATAAACCCATGGCCCTCAACTCCTCAGCACTTTGACGCAATCTCTAAACAACTGGCAAGGGAAGCGGACTCCCCCACCGCTCACTGCCCCATATCGCTCCCCTCAAAGTTCTGGTACAGGTTTGCGAGGGTTCGGTGCAGGATGCGGGATACCTGGCGCTGGCTCGTGCCGAGTGAATCGGCCGCTTCCTGCTGCGTCATGTCACGATAAAACAACAGGTCGATGACCTTTCGCTGCAACCGGCTTAGACCGCGGACGGCCTGTTCAAGGGTAACGCGATCCTCGAGAGGCAGGCGAAAGCTCTCGTAGCGAATACTCCGCACCCGGGACAAATCCACGGCGTCCAGCGGTACGAGCCCCGCCCGCATAACCTCCACCACACCCTGTTCTTGCACGTTCAGGGCCTGGGCGATCGTGGCCACATCGGGGGGTTCGCTATGGGTCATCAGGTAATCATCGATGAAGCGTTCCACCCGGTTCTGCAGATCCACCAGGCAACCCGGGCGATAATAAGCGCTTTCCTTGCGCAAAAAATGACGCATCTCGCCACGGATGAGGTGGGATGCGTACGTCGTAAAGCTGGCACCCTTCTCCGGATCGTAACGGTTGAGTGCTTTGATCAATCCCTCGTATCCTGCCTGGATCATGTCGTCGCCCGGGCGATCCCTGCTGTATATCCGGCCGAAATGGTAGATGAGTCCCCTGGCCGCATGCATCAGATCGTCGAGCGTGAGATCATCGGGTGCTGCTATGTACGTCGCATGGGCGTCATCGAGATTGAGCGTGCCCCTTGGCCTGGGCATACCGCATCAGCCTCCCACCTGGGTAATGACGGTGAACATCGGAAGATACAGGGCGATCACCATTGCGCCCACCAGTCCACCTACGAAAATGAGCAGGATGGGCTCGATCAGGCTGGTCAAACCCTTGGTGATAGCCGCCACCTCGTCCTCGTAAAACTCCGCGATCCGGTTCAACAATCCCGAGAGTTCACCGGTCTCCTCCCCGACGGACACCATGATGGTGACCATGGGCGGGAACAGGTCGCTCTTGCGCAATGGCTCTGAGAGGCTTTGGCCCTCCTGGATCCGCGCCGCGGCCTCGTCCATGACCTCTTTCATCTGGATGCTGCCAGACGTGGGTCCAGAGGTCTCCAGTGCTTGCAGCATCGGGATACCGCCAGAAAGGAGGGTGGAAAGGGTGCGGGACAGCCGGGCCAGGGTGGTCTTGTGAAAAATCGATCCGAACACCGGCAGGCGGAACTTGGCGCGATCCCACGCCCTCTGTCCCGACTCGCTGCTGAGATACAGGCGCACACCCAGTACGATGCCGACGATGCTCAGCAGGTAAATGTACCAGAAACGCTGCACCGATTCGCTCAGCCCGACGATGATGCGGGTAGGCAATGGAAGCGCCACATCCGGTGGAAACATCCCGGTGAATACGGGCACGATGAAGAGGAGCATCGCGGTCAGGATGACAAATGCAAAGGCGATGACGACAAGCGGATAGAAGGTCGCCGACTTGATATTGTCCCGCAAGCTCTTGTCCTTATCCATCTGGTCGGAAAGCCGACCGAGGACATCGACCAGGTTGCCGCCCACTTCACCGGCCTTGACCATGTCGACATACATTCTGGAAAAGATGTCCGGGTATCCACGGAGGGATTCGGAAAAGCTGACGCCACTTTCCACGCTAGCGGCGATCTCGCCCAGGGCACTTCGGAGCGTGGGGTTTGGCGCCTGCTCGGATAGGGCGTACAACGTGCGAATCAGCGGGATACCGGCGTTGAGCATGGCCGCAAGCTGCCGACTGAATAGGCTCAGGTCACCAATGCCCACGGACTTTCGCACTTTAAAGAGATTCTTAAACGGAGACTCGCGAACCTCGCGAACCTCCAGCGCCGTGTACCCAAGGCGCCTGAGGCGACCGACCGCCGCCGCTTCTCCCTCGGCCTCCAGCTTTCCCGAGTGCACCTGCCCGGCGCTGTCTACCACTTGATACGTATAGAACGGCATGATTCCGCCCCCATCGATGAGTCTCGCTGTTCCTCTGGCGTATTCCTAGCGATACTGTTCCCCGCTCACAAAGTTTCACACGCCAAAATGCAGAAATAGACAGCTATGATCTTGGATATTTCGCAGCCGGTCCGCCAAAATCCTGCATGGCCTGCGAATTTGGTTTATATCTTTAATACGAGGTCCGATTCACAGCCTACATGCGTTCAATAATTCCGCAATCAGCAGGGTCGTCCGGGCACACACTGTCGCTTGCGTCCCCGGACACCGTCGTCCTGGGCGGGAGGAAATGGTAGCGCACCTCGGTCTCGGAACCTCGCCGCACCAACCCAATGTCCCAAAGCGAGGCATCAGCAAGGTCGGGATTGCACGCCCGAACCCGTTCGAGGGCGTCGACCATTCCTTCGAGCAACGTCTCGCCATCCGCAAATGCTGAATCTTTTGCGATGTAGGAAACCGCGGTCACGATTCCCTGTTGCCCGGGTACTTTAGCCATGGACTTCGCCCTCCGATCCATCGAGTCTGCGGGTAAGCCCCCGGCCGACGAGCAGACGCAGGACCGCGCGCTCGACGCAGCGAACCATGCGCGTACCGATGAACTCCCGCCGCGACAGGGGAACGACGAGTACGGTGATCATTCCCATGCGATTGCCTCCTACGACATCGGTGAACATCTGATCACCGATCACGGCCACGCGTTCGGGGCACTCCCCCATCTGCTCGAGGATCTCCCGATACCCTCCCCGGCGCGGCTTGGCTGCCCGCGCCACCGCGGGGATGCCCAACCGATCCCCCCAGTATTGCACCCGTTCCGTAAGGGCATTGGATACCATACCCAAGCGGAACCGACGACGCGCCCCCCGGAACCACTGCAGAACCTCGTCATCCATATCGTCGGAGCCCCAGGGGACCAGGGTATTGTCCAGGTCGAAGATCAACACCTCGACACCCGATTGTGCCAGTGCATCCAGGTCGATATATCCGATGGCCGACGCGTACATATCGGGTACCAGTAGGCCGAATAACTGCCGCAATAGGTACACTCTCTCCTTTCCCGGGACACCGGTACCACCCGCCGCCCACACGATCATCGCTCCCCCACACCCGGCACGGGCGGGCTCACCTTGGGCACCCACCCAAGACCCATACCTGCTGCGGGTTCACACCATCAATTACCGTTCACCCGACGACAGAGCGGCGCCAGCTGCAGCACGCCGCATCTTGGGATCGGAGAACCCACACACCCCTCGGGCGCGCAAGTTACCCCGGACATCCGTTTCGGAATGGCTTCGTAGTGCGGGGATACTTCTCTGCACGTGAGGGCGATTCCTGTTCAACGCGGGACGCGACAAGAGGATCTCGCCCGGGCAAGGAGCGCTTCCTTCGGCCACGGCTCCATACGGCAATCATAGGATCCGCCATTGGGGTATGCGCACGACACATGCCGTAGGCCGAACCGGAACCGTCGATCAGGGAAGATGCAACGCAGAAAACACCCGGCATCATGGGAAAAAAGACCCTTTCACCCCAGGGGGTGAAAGGGCAAAACTTCTCCCTAGCGGTACTTCTGAATGTTGGCCTCGTGCCCGGCAAACGTCTCGGCAAAGGCGTGGGTCCCATCGTCCTTTGCAACGAAATAGTAATATGGAACCTCCTCGGGATAGAGCGCGGCGCGAAGGCTCGCGACACCCGGGGATGCAATCGGACCCGGTGGAAGACCTTCTTTCCGGTAGGTATTGTAGGGGGAATCGGTTTCGAGGTCCGCGTTGGTCAACGTGCCCCCCGGCCGACCGATCGCGTAGTGCACGGTGGCACAGGCCTCAAGCCGCATCCCGATGTCGAGGCGATTGTGAAACACCCCGGACACCTTCTCCCGCTCGCCGGGGGCGCCGGTCTCGCGCTCGATGATCGAGGCCAGGGTCACCACCTCGTGCACGGTCATGTCGAGTTCCTCCGCACGCGCGAGGCGCTCCTCCGTCCAGAAGGCGTCAAATTCCCGCACCATCCGCTCCACCACTTCTTCGGGGCCGGCTTCCCAGGAGATGCGATAGGTGTCTGGCAGGAGATATCCCTCGAGCGGATCTTCACCGGCGTAGTCCGCGGGCAACCAATCCTCGACCAGGGAGGCGTCGGAAAGGGCCCTCTCCAGCGCCTCCTCCGTGCCGATGCCCTGGGTGTGTAGCAGTTCGATCACCTGCGAGATCTTGAGCCCTTCCGGCACGGTCACGGTGCGATCGGCCACCTCTCCCTCCACCAGGGATTGCAGGATCTCCTCGGGACTCATGGCCGGGCTCAGCGCGTACCAACCCGCCTGCAATCTCCCATCATAACCACGGTAGCGGGCGTACAGCGAAAACACCACCCCATCGCGGACGATGCCCTCGCGGGCCAGCGCCGCACCCACGTCGGAAGTGGAGGATCCGGGTTCCACCTGGAAGGGAACGGGTTCTGTCGCCGCGGGATCCGCCGGTTCCAGGGCCTCCAGCATGAAATCGTAGACGGTGAAACCGAGGAAGGCCAGCCCCCCGAAAAAGACCAGTATGATCACGGCCATGATCGCAAAACGCATGCTAACGCCTCCATGTCCCCCGGCCCACGGCGCGGGTCAGATCTCGTCCTGGGCCTCTTCCCACGCCCGGGCCACCATGTCCCATTCCTCTTCGTTTGGTATATCCTCGAGGTACGGTTGATCCTCCTCGGTGACCAGGCGGAATGCGTAGGCCTCATCGACCTCGCCGTCCACCGGGGCACAGATGACATAATCCATGCCGTCCACCACGATCATCTCCAGCACCTCGAAGCGGTGCGGTGCGACCACGTCCGTCCCCCGCCGTGCGGTGACACGCACCGGGACGCCGGTGTCGTCGTGGCCTTCGGCGATCACCGCGACCTCGGCGCCGCCTTCGGGCAACTCCTCCAGCAACCTGCCTCCGATCAGCGCGCAGGAGGTGACCGCCAGTTCCATGCGGGTTGCGGCGAGGTGGAGGGTGGCGGGCCCGACTGCCCGGTCGCCAGCTGTGGGTGCGCAGGCGGCGAGGAGCACAGCCAGGGTCACCGCTACCGATGCCGTGCGCCAAGGGATGCTCATGGCCGAGCTTCGGTGCCAGCTGCCAGCTGTCCGGTGGTGGCGGGCACGGGGCCGGGTGGTGTCGGTTGCTGTTGGGTGGTGGCGGGCACGGGAGCTGTGGTGACGGTCGTTGGTCCGATGATGGCAACGGACAACCCGGACCGCCCAGCGGCGCCGGTACGGTGTCGCGCACCGCTCACCGTCAGGATCCGGCCAGTGTTGGAGATCAGCGAGTCCTTCAGCTACGACGACGTTCTCCTGCTGCCGCAGGCTTCGGCGGTCCTGCCGCGGGACGTGGACCTCTCCGTCCAGTTGCACACAGGGGTACGGCTCCACCTCCCCATCCTCTCCGCGGCGATGGACAAGGTCACCGAGGCCGAGATGGCCATCGCCATGGCGCGCCAAGGCGGCCTCGGGGTGATCCACAAGAACCTCTCCGTCGATGCCCAGGCGGCGATGGTGGAGTCGGTCAAGCGCTCGGAGTCGGGCTTCATCGTCGATA
>PUNF01000210.1 GCA_003552525.1 Clostridia bacterium
CGCTCATTCAACGAGGGATCCTCCAGGACTTCATCCAACAGCACATTGAGAATATGACCTACTTCGGGCCCGGGTGAAACCCCGGCAACACGCATCACATCGTTGCCATCCACCGCCAGGTCCTTGAGACCGAAGGCCGCATCTTCCTCGAGAACCCGTTCGATTCGCCTCAGCAAGTGCATGGTGCCCCGGGATAGCGGCGCCTCCTTGGTGCCCGATCCGGCGCGATCGGCAATGCGCAGCCGGATCAGATCGCGGATATTCTCAAGCCCCACCCGATTAATTAGCCTCCGGATGGCGGAGTCCTTCATCTCGGGATAATGATGTAGCGCCATGTGATGGCGAATCAGGTGCACGACCCGGTCGATGGTTCGGTTGTCGTAACGCAAGTGCTTCAGCATTCGCCGCGCGACGGCCGCGCCGACGACCTGGTGGTTGTGAAAGTGGCGTTCTCCTCGATCATCCACCTTCATCGTCCTTGGCTTTGCAACATCGTGCAGCAGTGCCGCGAGGCGGAGTGCGAGATCGGCCTCCGGTATTTCAGCGGTGGCATCGAGTGCAAGCAGGGAATGCTCCCATATGGTGAAGGCGTGATGAACATTTTGCTCTACGCCCACCCCCTCGAGCAACTCCGGCCAAAACCGCTCCAGTAACCCCGTCTTCCTTAGTAATTCGACGCCCCGCGCGGGATTTTCCGAAAGCAGGATGCGATCCATTTCGTAACGGATCCGTTCGCGCGATACAGAGTCCAGATGCGTGGCCATGTGCATGCAGGCGCCTTGGACGGAATCGTCAAGGGACGCATCGAGCTGCGCCGCGAAACGCACAGCCCGCACCATGCGCAGGGCATCTTCGGCAAAGCGCTCCTCAGGGGGCCCCACGGTCATCACACGGGATTGCGCCAGGTCCTCCAGCCCGTGGAACGGATCCACCAGCCTCCCCGCGCGGGTCAGTGCCATTGCATTGAAGGTGAAGTCGCGACGGGATAGGTCCTCGTTGAGGTCGGGGGAAAATGCCACCCAGTCCGGGCGGCGCCGATCCGAATATTCCCCTTCCGTCCGATAGGTCGTGACCTCCACCCCGTACTCGTCGATCAAGACCGTCACCATCCCGTGCTCGATCCCGGTGGGAATGGTGCGCGCAAAGATGGCACGCACGCGGTCGGGTTCCAGGGAGGTCGCGACATCCCAATCACCGGGTCGTGCACCCATGAGGAGATCACGGACGCAGCCACCGACGACAACCGCCTCGCCTCCCGCTTGCTCGATGCGATCGAGGACGCGAAGTACCGGCCCCGGGATGGAGGCCGACGCAAACCAGCGAATCCACAGTCGACGCCATAACAGGGCCGTGCGCTTGTAGTTCCTCGGATCCACGGATACTCCCCTCACAAAGCGCGATGGGAGCCCCCGGGGGCGCTCCCATCATGGAAGGTCTCACCACAAGACCGATTCAGGCTTCACACCAGCGGTCCCGGAATTGCCAATATCCATTCGCATCGCCATCACCACCCCGGGTTGCAGGCTCTTCAGAACTGCCTTCGCCCGAATCGTGGCCGGGATTATTCGCCGCCTCAGGCGCACGCTCGCGGCTCTCGCCGTTATCCCTACGCCCCACGATGTTGATGGAATCGAGAACCTCCTGCAAGCGTTCTCCCTCGAGGGTCTCTTCTTCAGCGAGGATCTCGGCGAGGGTCTTGAGCCCTTCAAGGTTCTCCTCGAGAATCTTTCTGGCACGCCGATAGCTCTCGCTGATCGTCTTGCGAATCTCGCGATCGATCGCCGAAGCGACTTCCTCGCTGTAGTTGCGTCCCCGTGCCATGTCACGGCCGAGGAACGGCGTATCCATCTTGTCACCGTAGGTCAACGGCCCCATGACCTCCGACATGCCGTATTCGGTGATCATCTTGCGGACCATCTTGGTCGATTTTTCGAGATCGTCCTGTGCACCCGTACTAATCTCGGAGAAGATCATCTCCTCGGCCGCACGGCCCGCGAGGGCCATCGTGACCATATCCAAAATTTCACCACGCGTGATCAAGTAGCGATCCTCCATGGGCATTTGCAGTACGTAGCCCAATGCCCCACCCCGCGGGATCACCGATATCTTGTGTACGGGATCCGCATTGGGCAGCACCTCCGCCACGAGCGCATGCCCGGACTCGTGGTAGCACACGATGTCCTTTTCCTTTTGGCTCATAATGCGGCTCTTCTTCTCGGGACCACCCGCAATGAGGCGATCGATGGCATCCTCGAAGTCCCGCATACGTATGGTGGAGAAATTCTTCCTCGCGGCCAATAGGGCCGCCTCGTTCACGGTATTCTCGATATCCGCACCGGTAAACCCGGGGGTCCTCCGGGCCAACACCTCGACGTCGACATCCTCGTCCAGCGGTTTTCCACGGACGTGTATGCGGAAGATGTGCTCGCGACCGGCGAGGTCCGGGCGATGGATCGTCAGCTGGCGATCGAAGCGACCGGGTCGAAGCAAGGCCGGATCCAATACATCCGGTCGGTTGGTCGCAGCCATGACGATGATGCCCTCGTTGATGCCGAAACCATCCATCTCGACCAAGAGCTGGTTCAGCGTCTGCTCCCGCTCGTCGTGTCCTCCACCGTAACCGGCCCCACGCTGACGACCAACGGCATCAATCTCGTCGATGAACACGATGGCGGGGGCGGTCTTCTTGGCCTGTTCGAACAGGTCCCGCACACGGGAAGCACCGACGCCGACGAACATCTCTACGAAGTCCGACCCGCTAATACTGTAAAACGGTACCTCGGCCTCGCCGGCAACCGCCCGGGCAACCAGCGTCTTGCCCGTTCCCGGGGCACCAAACAGCAATACTCCCTTCGGAATGCGCGCACCGATCTTCACGTACTTGCGCGGATTCTGCAGGAAATCCGTGATTTCTTCCAATTCTTCCCGTACCTCGTCGATGCCGGCCACATCTCCAAAGGTCACCTTGGGGGTCTTCCCCTCGGGGTTATACTGCTGGGCACGGCTCTTGCCAAACTGCATGACCTTGTTTCCGCCGGCCTGGCTATTTTGCATGATGAAAAAGAAGGCACCGATAACCAGCAATACGGGTAGCAGGGTGGTCAATACCGCCATCCACCATGCGCCACCCTCTTCTTCGTGAATATTGTATTGCACTCCGGCATCCCGGAGCGATTCTAGGAGCCTGGGATCATTGGTAGGCACCGTGGTGACGAAGGTCGTGCCATCCGTCAGCACACCACGGGCTTCCCCTGTCCCGGCAGCTTGATACGTGATCTCCACCTCGGATACTCGTCCCTCATCTACGATCGACAGAAAGCGCGAGTAGGCGTACTCCTCGGGCCGTTCGGCCTGCGTGGCCAGGTACTGGACCACGGTGAGTATGAGGAACAGGACAACCAGGTAGAAGGCCACGCTCTGGAAGACCCGCGTCCACTTCATTACCGTCCTCCTAAAAGTAAGTTGGGGCGTGCAGATGTCCGCTGCCGCGAGATTTGAAGACCCGCAAATGCAGCACCTGCCGCGTATCCCCTTCCAGTTTGCCATATTCGCTGACCCGTAACCCGGCCAGCCACAAAACCCGGTGATCGCTATCTAGCACCAGAGGAACTCGGGATCTGGCGGTCCGGGGCACCTTCGCATCGACGAGGATGTCCTGGATTTTCCTGTGTCCCCGCATTCCCAGAGGCTGCATCCGATCGCCGGGTCTCCAAAAGCGCACACGTAGGGGCAATGCCACCTTATTATAGTCAATGAATGCATGGCGAACAAGTAAAGGTGGATGCGGTCCGACGAGGGCTGACGCCACTGCCCGAGAGGCCACCGAATCGAGCAGGCGCGCCTGCAAATGCAGTGCGGTACCGGGGAATACCAGGACACCGGGAACCGGAAGAATAGCCGGCGAGGAACGTGATTGCCGTCGGGGCCGGGTCTTCTCGAAAACCAAGAAATCCTTCGAAATACGGGCGCGCACCGCACCCGGCAAGTCGATACTCCAACCCGAGGGGAGCGCCCCGGGCCGAAGGAGCATCTCGACGTGTTCGCGTGTCAAATCCTCGAGGGTCCCACGCACCGCACGATAAGCCAATCGAAGCACCCGGCGAAGCAGGGGCGCCTGGGTATCGAACAGCGAAACCGGTAGCATGACCCGACGTCCGCTAGATTCGCCGGTGCCAAAACCCTCCAAGACGGCCGCCGATCGAAAGACCGACCCGGCCTGCGCCTGCATGTATCGATCCTCTTCGCCCACGAGTTCGGCCGTACGGGCGAGCACGGAGACGATACCCGGGTTGTATTCTCGCGCGAGCCAAGGGATTAGTTCGAGACGAATCCGGTTGCGCGTTTGTTCGGCGAGGAGATTGCTCGAATCCGTAACATATTCGACGCCGCGATCTCCCAAGAACTCCTCCAGGTCCTCCCGGGAAACACCCAGCAGCGGTCGGATGATGCGTCCCCTGCGCGGGGCCATACCGGAGAGGCCCGAAGAACCCGCGCCCCGCAATAATGCCAGCAGCAGCGTCTCTGCCTGATCATCCCGGTGATGCCCCAATGCCAGGTAGTCATAGCCTTCTCTCACACGGGTGGTCTCCAAAAAATGCATCCGCACGCGGCGCGCCCGCGCTTCGAGGTCGGAGGAGTCCGGGGCCAGTGCTCCGGCAGGCGGGTATCCGACGTGAAGCGGGATACCCTTTTCGGCACAGAGGGTCCGCACGAACGTTTCATCTCGGTCGGATTCTTCGCCGCGCAACCGGTGGTTGAGATGTGCAGCACCAACCGAAATCCCCAGCTCCCGGGCCAGGTCCGACATCATCACGAGCAGGGCGAGGGAGTCGGCGCCGCCGGATAGACCGACCAGGATACGACTCGGAAGCTGGATACGACACGCCTCGAGAAGATGTGTGCGTACGGTCTCCACTATCCCTTTCATGGCGTGCATCCTGGACGCCTCCTCGCTACCCGGCTCTGTTTGGCTGGATTATACCACAGGGACGAGATCGAAAATCGCGGGGGTTCTGCCGGCGGGAGAATGAGCCCCCCGGGTAGTTCCGGGGGGCACGCAGTGCACTAAATGATATCGAGTTCACGGCCGACGGTGGTGAAGGTCTCCAGTGCGAAGTCGAGGTCTTCCCTCGAGTGTGCAGCGGAGATCATCACGCGGATCCGGGCCTTCCCTTCCGGGACCGTGGGGAATCCAATGCTCTGCGCGAAGATCTTGCGCTCGAACAGGCGGCGGCTAAACTCCGAGGATACCCCGGCATCACCGATCATCACCGGTGTGATCGGGGTCTCGGTGCGGCCCGTATCGAACCCCGCCTCCCGCATCTTGCCCTGGAAGTATTGCGTGTTGTCCCACAGCCTGCTGACGAGATCATCCTTTTGCCAAAGCTTGCGCACCGCTGCCAGGTTGGCTGCCGCCTCGGCGGGAGTCAACGAAGAACTGAACAAGAAGGGCCGTCCCCTCTGCTTTAGGTATTCGATGAGTCGGGCATCACCCGCAACGAAGCCACCTACGCAACCCAGGGCCTTCGACAGGGTCCCGACTTCGACATCGATACGCTCGCCCAGGCCGTAGTGGTCCACGATTCCGCGACCGTGCGATCCGAGCACACCCTCGCCATGGGCATCGTCTACCATGGAAATGCATCCATATTCTTCGGCGAGATCTGCGATCGCCGGCATGTTCCCTAGATCGCCGTCCATGCTGAATACGCCGTCGCTGATGATCAGCTTCCGGCCGGGATGATCCGTATCTTCTTGGAGCAATTCCTCGAGGTGATCCATGTCGAGATGACGATATACGCGGATCTTTGCACGGCTCAGCCGACAACCGTCGATGATACTCGCATGATTGAGCGCGTCGCTGTATACGAGATCTTCTTTGCCGACGAGGAGTGGAATGACCGCGAGGTTTGCGTTGAAGCCGGACTGAAGCACCACCGAGGCCTCGCGATTCTTGAACTCGGCCAGGGTCTTCTCCAGCTCGCCGTGTATGCTCATCGTGCCCGCAATCGTGCGGACTGCACCGGGTCCGACTCCGTATGTCTCGGTGGCCTGGCAGGCGGCGTCGATGAGATCCTGGTCCGCCGCGAGGCCGAGGTAGTTATTGGAACAGAGGTTCAACTTCTGTTCGCCGTCGATGGTGACCCATGAACCCTGTGCACTTTCCAGCACACGGATCGTGTTATAGAGTTTGGCTTCGCGTAGTTCCTCCAGCTGCTCGTCAACAAAGGCGAGAACGTCCGAACGCATGTAGGATTCCTCCCTCGAATCGGTCTTCGGACTCCAGGGGCCGTATCCCAGCGATAGGCCCATACTGTTTCGAGTATAACATCCAGCGGTTGTGCGGTCTCGGGGGTCACACCCGGGGATCGAGAAAGTCCCGGAGCCCATCGCCCAGCAGGTTAAAGCCCAGGACGGTGAGGAATATGGCGATGCCCGGGTACGTGGTCATCCAGGGAGAGTCCCAGATGTAGTCACGGCCCCGGGCGATCATGCTGCCCCAGCTGGGCGCGGGTGGCTGCGCGCCGAGCCCGAGAAAGCTGAGGCCTGCCTCGGCCAGGATTGCGGCCGCCATGCCCATGGTCGCCATGACCAGAACCGGCGACAGGCACTGGGGGAGGATGTGCCGCGTGACGATGAAGAAGTCACTGCAACCTGCCGCACGTGCGGCCTCCACGTACTCCTTGCGCTTTACCGAGAGGGTTTGACCCCGGACGAGCCGAGCGATCATCGGCCAGCCTGCGAGTCCCAGCGCGATGAACATGTTGTAAAGACCCGGCCCGAGAACCGTGACGACGGCAAGGGCAAACAGGAGGTGGGGAAAGCCGAACATGATGTTTGTCAGGTTGCTCACGATGTCATCGACGATACCCTCGCGGTAGCCCGCCACCACACCGAGTGTAACGCCCAGGGCCACGCTGATGCCCTGTACCACCAACCCGACGGTCAGCGAGATGCGCGTGCCAAATAGGATCCTGCTCAGGATACAGCGCCCAAGTACGTCAGTGCCCAGGGGGAATTGTTGGCCGGGCGGCCGATAGGCGTCGCGAAGCGACTCCGCCTCGTAAGGATCATTCGGCGCCAGCACCGGTGCGGCGATCGCCACGACGATGAGAATTACCACGATCAACGCACCGATAATCGCGGACCAGCTCGCGAAGAAGCGGGGCAAAAAACCCCGACGTGCAATCGATTCTTCCGGTACCTGCCTGTACCCTGACGACATCGGCCGACAAAACCACCCTTCTATTGGAAGCGCACCCGGGGATCAAGCGAGGCATAAAGCAGATCCGTGACCAGGTTGATGCCGACGAACACAGCCGCGATGACTACTAGGCATCCTTGAACGGTCGGTAGATCCCGCATGAGGATGGAATCAATCAGGAGTCGGCCAAGTCCCGGCCAGGCGAAGACCGTCTCGGTTAAGACTGCACCACTTAATAGACGGCCAAACTGGCCACCGATCACCGTCACCACGGGGATCATGGCATTCTTCAATGCATGCTTATAGACCACCACGCGGCCACTAAGGCCCTTGCTGCGCGCCGTCACGATGTAATCCATGCCCAGGACCTCGAGCATGGAAGAGCGGGTTACCCGGGCGATCACGGCTGCAAATCCATAACCCAACGCCAAAGCCGGCATGACGATATACGACAACCGTCCCCCGCCCCACCCGGAAGGTGGAAGCCAACCGAGCCGCACGGAGAACAAGAGCATGAGGAGCAACCCGAACCAAAATACGGGCATCGATGCGCCCGCCATTGCCCCGATCATGCTCAAGGTATCGACGGGTTTGCCCCGATGGAGCGCGGCGACAATGCCGAAGGTGAGCCCAAGCACGGTGGCGAGCAACCCCGCCGAAAGGGCCAACACCGCCGTGGGGGGCATCCGTTCGGCTACGACCCGGGAGACCGGCTGGTTGAAGCGAAGTGAGAACCCAAGATCCAACCGTGCCGCGTTCAACAGGAATCTCGCGTAGCGTACCGGGGCGGGCGCGTCGAGGCCATAGTGTTCTATGAGGCGGGCCTCGACCTCGGGGGACATCTGCGCCGTGCGCGGATCCATCATCATGGAGACCGCGCTACCGGGCACGATGTCCATGAGGATGAAAGCCACCAACGTAATGCCGATCAACACGGGAATGCTCTGTAGAATTCTCCGGGCGGCGTAGCGCCCCATACGACCCCCCCCCTCGCGACTCCGGGAGATCCCGCGCGGGATCTCC
>PUNF01000119.1 GCA_003552525.1 Clostridia bacterium
TGGAAGGCACCGTGTCCGAGAAATGGCGTGCACATGTATCCAGGGTGCTAGAAACGGGTCAGCCGAGCACCTTCGATTGGCACATGCGTGCCTCGGATGGTATCAAGTACTTCAACACCCGCGTCATACCGGAGTACTCCTCTGATGGTCAGATTTCCACCCTCCTGGGCATTACCCGGGAGACCACCGAACACGTGCTTGCGCAACGCCGACTCATGCATCTCAGCATGCACGATCAGGTCACCGGCCTGTACAATCGCGCCTTCTTTGACGCCGAGATGAAGCGATTGGACGTGCCGAGGCAACTTCCGCTGAGCTTCGTCATCGCGGATCTCAACGGACTCAAGATGGTCAACGATGCCTTCGGTCATTTCCAGGGTGATGCGCTCTTGAAACGCGTCGCGGTACTGCTAAGGAGACATTTCCGCCAGGAGGATGTAATCGCGCGCTGGGGCGGAGACGAGTTCGCGGTGTTATTGCCCCGTACCTCTGCCGAGGAGGTGGAGGATATCTGCGAACGCCTGCGGCATGCCTTGGAAGGCGAAGAAACGAGTGGTCATGCTGTGCATCTGAGCCTGTCCCTGGGCTGTGCGACCAAGGCAGAGTCGTCTGAAGATGCGAGCGCGGTCTTGCGCAAGGCAGAGGAGCGCATGTACCGCAACAAGCTTTTGCAAAGTGCGAGTGCGCGCAGCGCACTGTTGTCTTCCCTCGAGGGCTCGCTCCGGGAGACGCACCTCGAGACAGAGGAACACGCATTGCGGCTTGGCCGACTGGCCGCGCGGCTCGGAAGGTCCATGGGCCTATCCGCGGATCAAATTCATCAATTACAGCTGCTGGCCCGATTACACGATATTGGAAAGATCTCCATCTCGGCTTCAATTCTCCTCAAGGAGGGATCATTGACCGAGCAGGAATGGTCGGAAGTGAAGCGGCACCCGGAGATCGGGTATCGCATTATCCAGTCGGTTCCCGACCTGGCCTCGATTGCCGAACCCATCCTATCCCATCACGAGTGGTGGGATGGTAGTGGGTACCCCCGCGGGTTACGAGGACAAGAAATACCCCTGGAGGCGCGGATCCTGGCCGTCGCCGATGCCTACGACGTGATGACAAGTGGTCGACCATACCGGGCTGCCATCTCCTCGTGCGAAGCGCTCGAAGAAATCGAGCGACTTTCCGGGGTTCAGTTCGATCCCGCCGTGGTAAGGATATTTGTCGACGAGATAGGCGAGGGGCGGGTGAGGTCATCTTCGCACTCATCCTCTCCGTAGCCCACTGCATACGGATCCTTCCCCCTTTGAATGATGGTTCGCGCAAGTGGATGTCGACTCGCTTCACAAGCAACCCTTGACACTCGATATCGCCATCTTGCACAATGTTGATACTGATAATGAGTTTCAATATGTGCAGCGTGATGACTGCATAGCTATCTTTGAATCGGGTCTTTCGGGTCTAGGATGCTGAGTGTATCGCCTTGGCACCGGGATACCCGCCAATTGTGGGAGGTGTTTGGGCATTGGCCGCTAGGCCGGGATGGATTCCACGGATGACCGCGAAGGCCGAGTGGTGGTTGGCTCGAAACACCCTCGCCTGCCGATTGTATGCCCGGCCGTATGAACAGGTGATACGTAGAGAAATCACCCTCGGGAATATGCGACGTTCGGATCGAATACTGAATGTGGGGTGTGGTCCCGCACCGTTTACCGCGATGCTTTTGGCAGAGGAGGGTTTTTCGGTAACGGCCCTCGACTGTGATGAGCGCGCGGTGGGCCTCGCCCGGGAAGCAATTCGGTCCGCGGGCTATGTGGACCGAGTGAATGTTATGATCGGGAATCCCGCAACGGATGTGGTGCCTTCTTTCGATGTGGCCTTGGTTGCACTGCAAGTTCGCCCCAAGGACGCGGTGGTCGCCGGCCTGCTTCATTCTGCCGGTGCCGGTGCCCGGATCCTGGTTCGTGAGTCGGCTACGTGGTGCGAGGGAATGTACGATCACCTGACCGGTGGCGACGATGTGACAGAAGAAGTCTACCATCACCGGGGTGCTCTAGAGCGCACGCTGGTGATTCGTGAGTGTATCGACGGGAGGACGGCATCATGAGCGTGCAAGTGACCCATGACAAGACACCCGGGGCCAATGGCATCCTGGGCAACCTCTTCACCCGCGCCGTCGGATCCTTTGAGCATGCTTGCGCAGCCCATGCGGGGTTCGCACGTTGGTACGAGAAATCGTTTTATCGTGACGTGGTGGAGCGCGAAGAGTCGATGGCGGAATTGCCGCAGCAGGCGCACGTTCTGCACATAGGTGCGGGCCGATATCCCTTCACCGCCCTCATTCTCGCGAGGAAAGGCCACAAGGTGATGGGCATTGATCACGATGCGGACGCCGTAGAGTCCGCGCGCCGTATTGTGCGCGCGGAAGGTCTCGATTCCTGCGTGAAGATCTTGCACCGCGATGGTACCGACGTTGATTGCCGTGACTATGATGCCGTGTGGGTTTCGTTTCACGTTCATCCGCGCGATGTCATTCTCGAAAGATGCAGCCAGACCTTGTCCGAGGGCAGCACGCTCATTGCGCGGATCCCGAGTGGTCTTGGGCGATTGGCTTACGGATCCTGTAAGGCGGACATTGGCGAGGGATGCCGCTGCGATTCCTTCAAGTCTGTACTCGTGGTGAAGGGTGGTGCAGCCGATACGGAGGCGCTTGCACCCTTCACCCTCGATCGGGTTCCGATCGACCAAGAAGTGCACGTGGTCGAAGGCAACGGCCATCCACACCTTGAACCGCTGGGCATTCGGGCGGGTAAGCCCGTTCGCGTTTGCGCGCGCATGCCCGTAGGCGGCGCAGTGTTGGTAGACATAGATGGCAGGAAGGTGGCCCTCGGCACCGAGATCGCCCGGTGTGTCCGCTGCAGGCGGTCGATGGCCGTTGACTGATCGTCCATCCTCCAGGGTCTTGCTTGTAGGTCCCCCAAACGTCGGAAAGAGTGTGCTCTTCAACCGGTTGACCGGCTTGTCAGCCGGTGTGTCCAATTATCCCGGGACGACAGTGGAGTTTGCCGAGGGGCAGATGACGCTGGAGCATGGTGGGTCGGCTACTGTGATCGATGCCCCGGGGACATACTCGCTGCAATCGAAAAACGAGGCAGAACGCGTTACCACTCGACTCCTGGATTCGAGCCCCGATCTCGTCCTCGGTGTTCTCGATGCGTTGCGACCGGAGACCGGCCTATACTTGGCATTGGATGCGATGAATCGGGGGCATCCGGTAATCCTCGTGGTCAACAGGATCGACCTTGCCCGCGAGCGCGGATATGCGATAGATGTGAAGGCGCTTTCGGATGCGGTCGGTGTACCGGTACTGGCGACCTCGGGGGCCAGTGGTTTAGGGATCGACGATGTTCGCCGTAACATCAATCACGCCGTAAGCGGTGAGCGTCCGCGCCCAGCGAGGATGGATATTCCGAACTGGGAGACCACGGAGTGCCTCGCGGGAGTCCTGCGACGTGAGACCGGCGATGGAAGGCATCGAGGAACTACGTCGGAACGTTTGGAAGATCTCCTGATCCGCCCGTGGCCGGGCTTTCCGTTGGCCCTCGTGGCTGTGGCGATTTCCCTGGGTATCGTGGTCGGAGTTGGCATGGGCTTGCGTCAGTACATTCTTCTGCCGCTGATCCGGGATACGCTTTTGCCTATCGTGGCATCAGGCGTCCAATCCGTCGTCAGTCCCGGCGTGCTCCGCGAGATCATGGTCGGGGAGTATGGGTTTCTCACCAAGGGCATCGAGTGGCCTCTTACGCTCGTGCTACCGTACGTTGTATCGTTCTATTTCGTTCTTTCCTTTTTAGAAGACAGCGGCTACCTCCCGCGATTGGCCGCATTGATCGATGGCATGATGGCAAGGCTCGGTCTATCCGGTGCGGGCATTATGCCACTGCTACTCGGGTACGGGTGTGGAATACCAGCCATCATGGCGACCCGCACACTCGAAACACGCCGGGAGCGCCTGACCGTCGCCAGCATGATTTGCCTGGCCGTCCCCTGCATTGCGCAGACCGGCGCTTTCATTGCCCTGTTGGCTGAAGCATCGATTTTTGTTCTCCTCGGGGTCTTTGCAATCTCCATCGGTGCGCTTATCATGGCCGGTATGGTGCTAGGGAAGATCCTTCGAGGTACCAAACCGGGTTTGGTCATGGAAATCCCAGAACTACTGTTGCCCAGGGTGTCCGTCATGCTCACCAAAGTATGGGCCCGGGCTAAACACTACCTGATGGACGGTGTGGTCCCCGTGATGCTGGGCGTCGCCTTCGCTGCGCTCGTGCACGAGACGGGGGCGATAGACGTGGTGGGCCGCTATGTCCAACCCCTGGTCACCGGCTGGTTGGGGCTTCCGGAACGCGCGGCCGTGCCATTGCTCCTCGGGATATTCCGCCGCGAGCTCACCGTACTTCCGTTGTTAGATATGGATCTGACCGCCCTGCAGCTGTTCACGGGTGCGGTCGTGGGCCTCTTCTACGTACCCTGCATCGCCATGCTTTCCGTTTTGGCCAAGGAGTTTCGCGCTTCCATTGCGTTGATCATACTGGGCACAACGACTGCCATGGCATTTCTGATGGGTGGGCTCCTCACGCGCATCATCTCCCTATTTATGATGTAGTGCCTCTGGAAGGGATATTTCGGTTGGCGTAGAATATGCTGTGAACGCGATGGATGCCGTACTGTCGTTCGGGAGGGGACGTGCGATTACCTTGGTGCGAGAGGTGGACGCCGACGCGCCGCAAGACCGACTGGTCGGGTTAAGCCCCCAGCAGATGAAGGGGTTGTGGGCACTGATCGTGGCGATGTTCAGTGTCAACTTTGGGGTCGGGATGATTATCCCGCTGTTGCCCGTGTACTCTGAGGCCATGGGTGCCAGCGGTTTTATGATTGGCCTGATCTTCGGGGCGAACCCCTTTGTCCGGGGTGCCAGCATGCTCACGTTCGGTTCCCTCGCAGACCGACGGGGCAAGAAGAAATTTCTCCAGGGTGGCATGCTGGGATACTTCGTCGTTGCGGCGGGCTTTGTTCTTGCAATACAACCGTACCACTTGTTATTGCTGAGGATCTGCCAGGGGTTTCTATCGGCCATGATCGCTCCGGTTGCCCGTGCCTACGCGGGACAAATCAGTCCGGCGCAGCACGAAGGACGCGTCATGGGCATGATCAACGCGGGGTTCTTCGGCGGGTTTGCGGCCGGACCGATTATCGGTGGGATCCTGGCGGATACGTTTAACATGGCTGCCCCGTTTGTGGCCATGTCAGGCCTGTCGCTCGTCGGTGCCATTTTGGTGACACGCTTCGTTCCGGAGCAGGGTCCCGCTCCCGTGAAGGGAACACTCGAGCGAACTGAGTGGGACCGATATGCCGAGATCATGCGTAACGATACCGTGCGCGGGATCCTCTCCATACGTAGTTCGGTAGCCATGGGGCGTGGCATTTTCTCTGCCCTGTTGCCGCTTTTCGCCCAGGCCGTGATTGGATTGTCCGCCGGGCAGGTAGGTCTGGTAGTGGCCTTGCGCCCGCTGTTGTCCTCCGTGTTGCAACCGGGATTCGGTCGTGTCGCGGATCGGCATAACCGCAAATGGCTCGCGATCGGGGGATTCCTTCTCGCTCCAAGCGCCTTCTTCTTGGTACCTCTGGCACAGAACCTCGGGCATATGCTCCTGTTGGCCTTGATGCTTGGTTTGAGCACCGGAATTTCCGTGCCCGCGGCCACCTCCATCGCGGTCGATCGAGGGAGGGAATATGGAATGGGGCGCATCATGGGGCTCGAGGGGATGTGGCAAAGCTTCGCCATGGCCATCGGGTCCACCTTGGGCGGGGCTTTCTTGGATACCTTGGGCTACAGCAATGCATTTCGTGCTGCGGCCGGCATTGGCCTGGTGGGCATTATCATTTCGTTGTATTTCCTAAGACACTACCAGGACTCACATCTTGCGCCGTCACCCCTTGCAAAAGTGGATTGACGCGTCCGAACCCGGTATATGCTCTCACTGGGCAGCAAATGCGGAACGGCAGGGGGCCGGTTCGCATGTAGAGGGTATCTCGGGGAAACTCCCTACAGGTCTCGCAGCTGGGGATCGAGAATATCGCGAAGTCCGATGCCCAGCAGGTTGAAGCCAAGTACCGTGTACACCAGCGCAATTCCGGGGAATATCGAGATCCACGGTGCCCGTTGGATGAAGTCGATCCCTTCGTTTAGGATGACTCCCCAGTCTGGCGTGGGTGGTTGTGCCCCAAGGCCCAGGAAACTGAGCGAGGTCGTGGACAATATTGCCAGGGGAAGCGCCAGCGTCACCAGCACGATGATCGGTGAGAGAATATTTGGCAGTATATGTCGTCCCATGATGCCGGCATCGGTCCGCCCAATTGCACGGGCTGCCTCGACGTACGCCGTGGCTTTCACCGATTGCGTCTTGGAGCGGACGACCCGCGCCATTTCCGCCCAGCTGACGATGGCAATGGAGATGACTACATTGTCCAGGCTTGGCCCCAGGGCCATGATGATCGCCATGGCAAACACCAGCGGAGGCATGGACCAGGTGACATCGCACAAGAAAGAAATCAGCCGATCCAGTATTCCACCGTAATAGCCAGCGATTAAGCCGAGACTGATCCCGAGTAGGGCCTGGATACCGACCACGATAAGCCCCACTCTCAGTGCAATGCGCGATCCATAGACAACCCGGCTGAAGAGACAACGACCGTAATTGTCGGTCCCGAATGGATTGGCGCGACTCGGCGGGGCAAAGGCGTTTGTCATGTCCATTTCCCGGTATGTCCTAGGTGCGATGTAATCGGCAAACATCGCAGTGATGATGACGCTCAAGAAGATGAGCAAGCCCACCACGAACATAGGATGGCGGAGGACCCGGCGAAGTGTCTTCAGCGCGGAATCATTCATCGCGCGTCACCCCTGCGAAGCATCCTTGGTCGCTGATGATGATAGTGCGTTGGTCGTATCTCGCCATGTTCACTGTTCCTCCATTTGCTCGCGAATCCTTGGGTCCAAGACCCCGGTCATGATATCCCCGATGGTGTTGGAAGTCACCGTCAGGACCGCGATGATGAGCACGATACCCTGTACCACGGGGAGGTCCTGGCGCATGATGGATCGCCAAAGTAGTCGACCCATGCCCGGCCACGCGAAGACAGTCTCCACCACGACCGACCCTCCGATGAGCCACGGAAGCGACAGGAAGAAGGTGACCGTGACCGGGATGAGGGCGTTACGCAGCACATGCCGAATCATTACGCCATACCACGGGACTCCCTTTGCATGGGCTGTGCGAACGTAGTCCTCCCGCATCACCTCGAGGATCTCTGAGCGGGTAAGCCGCATGGTGGAGGCGACGGGGGGCAGCGCCAGGGCCAGTAGAGGGAGGATAATGGAGCGTGGTCCATCGTACCCGGATATCGGCAGCAACCTCCACGTCACCGAAAACAGGATGATGAGCAGGATGCCCAGCCAAAACTGCGGCATGGATCGCAGTACGACGGCGAGACTGACGATGACCTTGTCTGCCATGCTTCCACGGCGAACGGCAACGAAGAGTCCGCTGGCCACGCCGACGATGTAACGAAATATGAGGGCGCCAATTGCCAGGACGAGCGTGTACGGCAGGCGCGTACGGATCAAGTACGCTACCGATTGATGGGTCATGATGGACGTGCCCATGTTGCCACGCAGGATATTCCCAATCCAGTAGAAGTATTGCACGTGGAGGGGGCGGTCAAGGCCCCACCGTACGCGCAGCTCTTCGAGCACTTCATCCGACACCCTGGGGTCGGTGATCATTCGAATCGGATCACCGGGGATGGAGTGCAGGATCAGGAAGAGTATCACCGTCACGGCAAGGACGGTAATGATTCCGAGGGCCAACTTCCTGATGGCGTAATTCAACATTGCCAGTAGGTCCTCCGTTCACGAACGGTTTACGAAAGGGGATTCCTCGGGCGACCACCGGAGAACCGGTGGTCGCCCGAAATACGGTTTCTTCAGCACATACGGTGCCTACTCCAGGCGCAGATCGTGGAAGTATATCGTACCCGATACGCTCATCTGGAACCCGGTCAGTTCGTTGCGAGTGGCTACGAATAGGCGGTCACTCCAGAGCGGGACGATGGGGATGTCGTCCCAGACA
>PUNF01000147.1 GCA_003552525.1 Clostridia bacterium
AAGCGCTTTGGCAATTGTCCGCAGTATACTTCGCCGTCCAGGAAAAAGATGGCCAAGTGTATCGCGAGCCCCTGCAGTTACAGCCCGGCGAAGAGATGTGGGAAGCCGTGGTCCACTTCGATGAACCCCCTGAGATCGAATCCGTCGGGTTCGTGGTGGTCAGCGAGTACGGGAAAGAAACGGAGAGCCTGATACCATTGCGTTAGATGGGCGCCCGGAAACCGCATCGGACGGACGATTGTCCGACACCCACTGTCCCCATTTGCCGGGGAAGGCGAACAAATGGGCGCGCCCTCATAAACGCCGCCCATCGGCGGCCACGTGCCGCGAAGTCGTGAGCAAGAGACGCAACACGAGAATGATGAGCGCGAAGACCCATACCGGCCCGAAGGTGTCGAACCAGTCGACCAGGTATCCCAGCGCACTTCCCGCAACGGCAGAGCCCAGCCAGGCGAACATGAAGATCACAGCGGTAGCGGTTCCGAGGTGTCGCCCCGGGATACGGTCAATCGCCAACGTGAGTAGGGGGCCAACGTTCCACGCGTATCCCACGCCGAAGAGGCCGGCCAACGAAAGCAGTAGCACGTTAGAGGGACCCCACACGATGCCGACGTAGGCCAAGATCATGATCACCGAACCCACCTGCACCACCCCGATACGGTTCTTCCAGGCGTCCGACACACGTCCGGCGAGCAGTGCAGAGGGAATGTATATGCCCAGCATGACCGCCATGACCACGGATGACTGGGTATCGGTAAAACCGCGGACTTGCTGCAGGTAACTGGGCAACCACACTACCAGGGCATCACCGGCGGCGAACCCCAGGAAGGCGATGAAAGATACGAATAGAACGACACGGTTGGCGAGGATCTCGCGCAATCGATCGAGCACGTGGATCGATGCATCCGCATCCTGTGCCCCGCCTTCGGCCGTGACCTTTTCACCCAGATCCAGTATTCGTCCCATGAGCACGTAGGTCACCACGCCGATCAGCAACGTAAGCACGGCGGGGATGACCAGGACCATCTCGAAGGGCACAAAGCGCGCCACGAGGGGCAGCATACCGAGGGCGAGGAAGTAAGCAGTCCCCACGCTCATGTCTACGAATCCCACGGTCCGGCCCCGCTTCCGCGGCGCCGCCAGGACGGAGATCATGGCCATGCTCGATATCTCCGCCAATGGACCGCCGACTCCCATCGCCGCTCGGGCGACCAGGGCCACGCCATAGGAGGGTGCGAGGGCAAACACAATTCCGGAGATGCCGACGATTCCCATTCCCACCGCACTCACCAGGGGCGCGGGGAACCGGTCGGCTATAGTGCCGGCGGGCAGTTGCATGGCGATGAGGGCGATGGAGAGCGCGGCATAGAGCGTGCCCACCCCGGCGTAGCTGATATCCAATTGTTCCATCAACCGGGGGAAGAACGGAATCGGGCTCATCCGCAACCAATGGTCGGTGAGCCGCGACAAACAAATAATGATGATCGCCAGGGTGCGCCTGTCAGAGATAAACGACATGCTTTCCCCTTTCTCCGCCGCATAGCCTTCGGGCACGGGACGATGCCGTGAATACCGAAAACGGCTGCCGGCGCAGCCGAATACCCACTGCGTCTCCACTCTACCACAAAGGACCCGCACATGCCCCGGCGCAAACCGCAGGTGCAGTGGGCGGCTGCCGGGGACAGGAGGAACACACCGACGCGCGGCTCGCCGTGACGATCAAGCGCGGCTGGAGGATTCTCCTTGCTTGGCCGGAAGTGCACTGGAGTGGGTATGCCCATGCCCCCGGGCTTCCCCTATCGGGTGCGAGCGCCGGGGTAATCTCTTGGGATACTCCGACAGCGAGAAAGGAGCGATCATGGCAGAGTCCTTCGCACACAGGTACATCGATATTGACGGGATCGAAACCCATTATCTAGAAGCCGGGGACCCCACGAACGAAACCCTGGTACTGATCCACGGAGGTGGGGCCAGCTCCTGCGCAGAGCTGAATTACGGTCGGGCCATAGAGCCGCTGGCACGCGATCTGCACGTCATCGGGCTGGACGTCGTCGGGTACGGTCGCACACCCTGCCCTTCACCCGATTATTACCCCAATAGTGCCCAGGGAGATTTCATTATCCGCTTTCTGCGGACCCTCGACGGCCCCGTACACCTCGGTGGCAACTCGCTGGGTGGATGGATGGCCAATTACGTCGCCCACGAAGCACCAGAATTGGTGAAGAGCCTGCTGGTCATCAACAGCCGCGGTGCCACCGCGACACCGGACGATCGATACGTGGTGTGGGACGAGAACATGCGGGACTACCGACCGCCCCGTCGCCCGTGGACGAAGGCGAAGTCACACTCCAAGAAACGCCCATCGCGCGAATCGGTCCGGGCCAAGATGGAGAAAAACTTCGAGAACAAGGCATTGGTCACCGAGGATCTCCTCGATCTCGTGCTGGAAATGACCGAGCGGAACAACCCAACGGCCACGGCCCGCTGGAAGGCCTGCAGTGCCACGGAGGACGATAGTCGTAACAACCAGATGTACCAGGGAAAGTACATGTGCGAACGTGCCGGGGAACTCGACGTGCCGGTGTTGATGACCTGGAGCCGGGAGAACCCCGGTTCCTCCCCCATCGATGCCCTGGAATACTTCAACATGCTCGACGAGGCGCAGATGCATGTCTTCACCGGTGCCCGACACCACGTGATGACCGAACTACCCGAGGAGTGGGCTGCGGTCGTGCGCGCTTTCGTCTTACAACAAGAATGACCGATGCGTGCAGTAGAATCGAAGGCGGCCGGGCTCCTCGTACCCGGCCGCCCCTTTATGCACGGATCCTTCGGATGGGACGCTATTCGCGACGGTTTAGGTAGTAGTACGGGCTTATGTCCTGATCGGATGGCAGGGGCCACCCATCGTAAAACGAAGCAACGTGGGGCCGGAGGGACTGCAACAACGCCAGGTGCGCGGGATCCCCGCCTCCTCGGCTGCCGATGGATGCAACCAGGTCTTCACACAATGCGTCCTCATCCAATCCGACGACCCGGCCACCGCGCAACAGTACCCGGCCGTCGACCATGACGGTGTCGACGTCCCACGCCGTTGCCTGCATCACAATCCGATCGATGACCGGCATGTCCGGGTGCGCCCAGGGACCTGCTCGCATGTCGATGGTACAAAGGTCTGCGCGCTTTCCCGGTTCCAGGGTACCGATAAGATGTTCCATACCCAGGGTGCGGGCCCCGCCGATAGTGGCCATCTCGAGAATGCGCGCGGGGGTCACCGTCGGTGCAGCATCAAAGGCGAAGTCCGCCGGGCGATGCAGCTTCTCCACCACACGCATCTCCTGTAGCATGTCCTCATCATCGTTTATGCCCTTGCCATCGATGCCGATCGCCACCGTCATTTTCCGCTGAAGCAGTACGGGCAACGGCAGGATTCCGTTTCGCATTTGCAGATTGCAGCTGGCGTGGTGGGTGATGGATACGCCGGCATCGGCCAGAATGTCCCAATCGCTTTGGTCAAACCAAACGCCATGGCCAAGGGTGAGATTGGAGCCCAGGATCCCGATCTCCGAGAGATAACGGGCCGGCGACATCCCCCGGGCCCTCCGTACGGATTCCCGCTGGTACGGCGTCTGGATGGCGTGCATGTGGATGCGCGTCCCAAGGGCCTCGGCCTCGGCGGCGATGCCCTCCAACAATGCGCGGGTGCACCACTGCGGTCCCATGGGGCCGAACATCACCGGGTGTTCCACACCGTGATACGCTTCGAAGATCTCGCGAAAGCGCGCGAAATAGTCATCCTCCGTCCTCTTCGCGTCGGGCACGAGTTGGCCCTCCATACTCCGGCGGAGCTCCCGGGGCAACGTTTCCAAGAAGGCAGCATCATCGAGGGTAAGCAGGTTGAGGTTCTTCACCGTCACCGACAACGCCCAGCGTATTCCCAATCGGCGATATCCGCGGACGGGTTCTCCGGGCGCATCCCCCATGTGGTGAATCGTGGTGCACCCGGAGCGGAGATGCTTGATGCCGCACCAGAGCGTGTCCAGGTAGGCATCGGGCCGTTGAACGCCCGGGATATCCATGTTCCAGGATTCGAGGTGATCATAACCCAAGCCGAGGTCGAAATAGGAAAGACCCATGCCGTGGGAGTGGGCGTCCACGAAACCGGGAACCACCGCGAGGGCACTGCCTCCCTCGCGATCGGCCTCGGGATAGCGCGCTTGCAACGTACTCCGATCTCCCACTTCGACGATTTTTCCTCCGGCATCAATGGCCACCGCGCCGTCCTCGACGACACCTTCCCCGCCGCGGGAAGGATCCGTCACGATCCATCCCCCGCGCACGAGAGTCTGCACGCTATCCGGTTCCAACTCGATCACCTCTCAAAAATCCATGCGGTTCTTTGATCCCATCGATGGGTGTGTTGTGGCTTGCTCCAGTCTGTGCCGCAGGTAATTCCGTAGGTGGGGATCCCGGGCGAATACGTAACACCCTTTCATCCCCCGGGACATGAGCACACGGTAAATATTCTTCACCAGGGTGGTGAGCGTCGCATTGTCGGACTTCAAACCCCGCTTGCCTGGCCGATCATGGTAGGCATCATAATCGGCATACAACTCCATGCGCGCGGGATCGAAACGAAGATCATTGCCGATGATGACCCCGGCGTAATCGAACTCCAGTCCCTGGCTGGTGTGAATGCACCCCACCTGATGCACACCGCTGGCATCGATCGCCCAGGTGGAACGGGATGACCGTGCATTCCACGGCATGGAGAAATCGTGCTCTTGCATCGCGACATCATCGATCTCTCCGCTTGGGTTCCCGTCCTTCTCCGATGTCCAAGGCCACGCATATCCCGCCAGAAGCCGTGCGCGATGCCCCTCCGCAATCCTTTGTTCGATCATGCGCACGAGGGTGTGGGGCGAATCCACCAGGCGAAATGTATACGCCTCCCTGTCCCATCCATCGAAATTGGCCGTCTCTCGAATCTGCAGTACATCATCTAACCAGTTCACATAACCTTCCGCTCCAGCGCAACGGAACTGCGTGACGAGATCCAGCTCGATCACCTCTGCTTGTTGCGCCTTGGCGATCCGGCGAATCTCAGCCACGGAGCCGATATCCTCCGGACGCACACGTTGCGTATCGTCGATAAAGAACACGTTGACGAACGAGGAACGGATCACGTCTTCAACCTGATTGTCCCCGCGATACATGAAGGCTTCCTTGCCTTTGAGGCGATGGGCCTCGTCCACGATGATGACATCGAAGCGATCTCTCCTGGCATCGTAAAGGCTCGCCGAGCTGTGGAAAACACTCCGCAGCCGTGTCTTGCTGCGACCGGGCCCGGCGAGCGTGGTCACCATGACGTCGCGGAAGGCGGCATTGGGGGCCACGAAGATGACGTTCTTCTCCTCGCTGAGTAGCCCGCCCAGGGCATTCATGGAGATCACGGACTTCCCGGTGCCCGGACCTCCCTTCACGATGATGGTACGACGGCGGTCTCCCTGGGCGGCGTAACGCATGATGGTCTCGTAGGCAACTTTCTGTTCGTCCAGCAATGTGAACGCAGCGTTGCCTTCGAAGAGGCCGATCACGTGATCGATGAGCTTGCGAGAGGGACGGATGCGACCGTGCTCAATGTGGTATAGGAGATCCATCCCTCGCCCCCGGCCGACGTACTTGCGCAAGAACGCCTGCAGCTTTCTACCGTCGTCGGCGAGAAATAGCGGGGCTTGCCGGATCAACGGCTGGTAACGTGCTTCCTCGAGCGGTTCAGGTGATCGCCGGTGATAATTATGGAGATAGGCACAGGAGTGGCCCCGTATATCACCGGAGTAAATGGCTTCATTCATATCCATGAGGAATTGCCGGTAGGAGAAGGCCTGGTAAGAAGGATGTATCGTTTCTTGACGGCCACCGCCCAGGATGGTGCGGACCAGGTCCGGCTTATCTGAGGCCTCGGCATCGCTCCACTGTTTCAACTCCACGATGATGAAATTCTCGACACCCGAGTCATCATGTCCGGCGATGATGAAGTCAATTCGCTTGCTCGTGGAGGGAATCTTGTACTCGATGAGGATCCCGCAATCCCCGGGTACGCGCGCGTTGCGGATGATGCGCTCCATGAATTGCATCGAGTTTATCCACGCCGTGCGCTCGGCGTAGTGGGGCTTCCGCCGCAAGTGTTGCACGTAAGCGGACTCGATCTCCCTGGCAATTTGGTTCTCATCGGTGTCGCGAATGAACGCTTCCGCGCTGTTGCGATAAAGGATCATTTTCGCCCGATCTCCTCCGTCAACAAGGAACAGGCACATCACCGGGTGGTCGTCGATAATTGTCGAATCCTGTCATGATTTCGCCCGCCGCGTCTGGGACTCCTGCGTCACCCTGGGATTATGACGCTGGGTAGACATCGACCGATTTCGAGTATAGCGGGGGAAACATCACCCTGGGCCATCATTCTCGTAGGACGAGGGCAAATACATACGATCGCATATTCCCCAGGCAGTACGAAGGAAGTAGCTCGAGGCGCAACGAAATACTATGTTACGAAATCTACACCATGTCGCGAGGTCTACAGAATACGTAGGAGCCGATATCGCCCCACCATTGATAGGCCACGCATCGATTGCAAAACCACACCCGACCTGACCCCAAGGGGACGAGCAAGAGCAAACTCCACCGCAACGCCGATATGCTCGATCCCCAGTACCCTAGTTGCGCGAGAGAGGTGATGATGGTGGCTGCCCACCGGGATTTAACCGATCTAACTGCCACCGAGGCCGTGGAAAAACTCCGGGCGCGAGAAGTCTCGCCAATGGAGATGTTAGAGGCCGTACTCGCACGGATGGATGAAGTAGAGCCCGAGATCAATGCCGTACCGACGCTCTGCCGCGAACGCGCCATGAAGCGGGCCCGGGAAACCGATCAAGCGCTGGCAAACGGCACATCATGCAATGACATTGCGATGCTTGCAGGGTTACCCATCGTGGTAAAGGACTTGGTGGAAGTCGCCGGGGTGCGGACTACCTTTGGATCCCCTATACACGCCGACTACGTGCCGGAGAAATCCGATATTCTGGTCGATATCCTGGAGTCACGTGGGGCCGTAGTCGTCGGAAAATCCAACACGCCCGAATTTGGAGCCGGAGGGAACACATTTAACGAAGTATTCGGTGCCACCGTAAATCCGTGGGATCATCGCAAGACCTGCGGCGGATCCTCCGGTGGATCCGCCGCAGCCCTGGCCGCGGGCGAAATACACCTCGCCACGGGTAGCGATCTCGGGGGAAGCCTGCGTATGCCCGCCAGCTTTTGCTCCGTGGTGGGACTTCGCCCAAGCCCAGGGCGTGTAGCACACGGCCCCGCGCTTTTCCCGTTCAACGGCCTCCCGGTCGATGGTCCCATGGCGAGGAATATCCGCGATACGGCACTCATGCTGGATTGCATGACCGGGCTGCATCCTGCTGATCCGCTTTCACTCCCAGGTATTCACGACCATACCGACGCGCTGGACATCGCGCCACCCAAGCGAGTCGCCTACAGCCCCGACCTTGGGATCACACCCGTCGAACCGGAAATCGATGCGATTTGTCGCGGGGCGGCACAGCGCTTCGAAGAACTCGGGACGATCGTGGACGCCTACCATCCTGATTTTGGCCCCGCAAGGGAGGTCTTCCACCAGCTGCGCGCGTTCTTTTTTTCCGGGCAGTTCGCGCCCCTGATTGAAAAGATGCGAGACCAGTTCAAACCAGAAATCATCTGGAACGTGGAACAGGGCCTTAAGGCGACAGCCCGCGAGTTGACCTGGGCTGAGAGGGAGCGTGGCGCACTATACGCGCGGATGGTTGACTTCTTCAATGACTACGACCTGCTGCTCTGTCCGGCAACGGTGGTGCCACCCTTCAATGTTGAGGAGAGGTATGTTACCGAGGTAGATGGCCATCACTTCGATAACTATATCGACTGGTTCGCGATCACCTATGTCGTCACGTTGACTGCACTTCCCGTGTTG
>PUNF01000166.1 GCA_003552525.1 Clostridia bacterium
CGGTGGTGGGAGTGCTGGTTGAGGTTCCGCTGATGCTCACTCTCGTTGGTATCGCCAATCGTACCGGTCACTGGTTTCCTGTCCGCAAGGGTTATCGTCCGGTGTTTGACCCAGCCGGTGGGGAAGGCCACTGAAGCGGTCTTGGGCGATGATTTCGGCTTTGCCGCCGAAGACGATGCTTCGAGTTGGAGGTATTAACGGCAAGGGGGGCGCCCCGTCAGTACTGACGGGGCTTCGAAGTGCTGCTCGTACCTGAAGCATGTTTTTGGGAAAGGGAGGATCGGATTACGCGAAGCGCATGCATTGGGTTTCGACGTGCTCGAGTGCACCTAGCGCGCCCATCAGTTCCTCCCGTTCCTTCGCGGTGCACTCCATGGTAATGGTGATTAGGCCCGCATCCCGGTTCGGCAGTGGGATGCCACTTCTGCTAAGGATGGCGTCGTTATGTTCGGTAAGGATCTCCTGTACCCGGGGTGCTTCATGCGTGCGATCCTCTACGATGATTCCCACGATGCAGATTCCATCGTTCATCGTTGTTCACCCTTTCTTTGCGTTGCGTATCATCGCACTGCTTCGCTTCATCCCCTTCCTTTTCCTGTTGCGGTGCGCCGGGCCGAGTTTCGAGTAAACCTGGCAATTCTCAGGGGATTCTCCCAATCATATGGGGTGGCAAATTGAAGGATTTTCCGAAGGCGTCCACGAAAAGACATAAATGTAAAGAGCATAGTGGTCTGGTAAGTCATTACATGCTTACCGAAAAGGCAAACTCGTCGCAAGGCGGGGACGCAAAGCCATGGGTCCAGCTACTGGATCGCCAGGTTGCCGAAGCGGGCGTGTTTTTGTGTGCCGCGCCCTCTTCGGGGTATTGGAGGCCTAGGCATCTCGTACCGCGAGGAGGAGGATTGTATGAATTATTGGCGCAAATGGGGTGTGGTTGTTTTAGTATTCACCCTGGTTCTAGGAATGTCGGTTTCGGGCACGGCATCGGCCTTCCCGGGACGGGGCCGGCCGTCGCCCCCGGGGAGGGCGCAAGGCACTATCGATGGCTACTCTGATGATGAGGGCAGTGAACAGGATGACCCGGATGGATGGGTTCCACCGGGGTTGCGCAACAAGGGAGTGCCCCCCGGTTTGCAGGACAAGGGAGGACTTCCGCCGGGATTGCAGGATAGGGAGGTACTGCCTCCAGGAATTCAACTGCGGTTCGCAGAGACGCTACGGCAGCGGTTTGAGGAGGAGGAAGGTGCCGAGGAGGAAACGGCGGCTCTCATCATTGAGGGTCCCGAATTCGTGGTAATTCCTGAAGAGGGCAAGCAAAATGCGACCTATCGTGCCATTTTTCATGATGGCCAAGGCGAACAGGAGGTCCAGGCGGAATGGGCACTTCTGGATGCCGAGGCTATCGACGGCGTCACAATAAATGAAGATGGTGTACTGCATTTCGATGAATCCGTCGAATCCGCGTCGATTACCGTTACGGCCGAGTACTTGATTGAAGATGAGGAAACAACACGGCGGTACGATGCTTCGCTCGAGGTTGAGCTATACCGCGCCGAACCCCATTCTTTACATATCGAAGGACAAGAGTACGTGTTGCTCGATGACGAACTCGGGGATGAGGAAATGACCCTGTCGTATAGTGCTGTGATGCGTGACCAGCATGGCATCGCCATGGAATCTGGCGTGATCGAATGGGTTGTTACCACGGGCGACTTCGATGAGGAAGAAATGGATATCTTAGCAGACGCACAGGATCTGGATATCATCTTGGATGCGGCCAAAGAAGGGGTTATCGAAGTGACTGCCCGCAGCGAGGCAGAAGAGGATTTAGCGGATCACCTCACCGTTTCACTCTATTACCCTGAAAAGCAGGGGATCGAAATCCTCGGTGATGCCTTGGTGCAAATAACGGATGACATGCAGTTTCCGTTGGAACTGGTATACCAGGCCCATGTTGTTGATCAATATGACAGAATCGTCGATGCTGTTGATGTTACGTGGAGCATTCAGTCAGACTCCGAAGGTGTCACCGTTGACGGTGGTGTGGTTAGCGTTGCACAGATAGAGGGAGATGCCCTGGAGTTTGCTTTGCAGGCTGAGCATGACGAGTATTCTGACCAATTGGACGTAGTCGTCTATTACCCAGAAGCGAACTCCGTCTCCGTAACGGGCCCGGGAAGCATAGAGATTCCCGAGGAAGGTGAAGTGTCTACAGCGAAGTTCGAGGCTGACGTCATCGATCAGAATGGAGAAACCATCCCATCGGTTGACGTGATGTGGCTCGTCGTCGACGAAGAGGGAGGTTCCCTTCGTGTGGAGGATGGGGTGCAGATTGACGAAGAGGGCTACTTGACCGTCGAGCCAATCGTGACGTTAAAGGGTGCGTATGTTAGCGCCTCCTACGACGAGGACACCTATGAGTTGCATTGGATAGATTTTGTGTCTCTTGATGAAAGTGATGAAGACTAGGATTGATCATGGGCATGGGCGGGGGGTTTGCAACGTCCATGCCCTTTCGTAGCTCTACATCTACACTAAAGCGGGTGTCGATATCGAGCGCGGAGATTCGCCATGGCCGGTGATAGTGGCCGGCTCACTGTATCCTGGAGTTGGCGAGGGATGGTATCTTGACACCACCCCGTAACTCGATTATCATGACCGTACATTTTCGGGCGCGTAGCTCAGTGGCAAGAGCGCGTGACTCACATTCACGAGGTCGTAGGTTCAATCCCTACCGCGCCCACATAGAGAATCCCCCGTCAGAGTAGGCTAAACGGGGGATTTGCTTTTGCCGGTTATAGGACTATATCCGTCAAAGAGTGTCTTGGCCACATCTTGGCCACGTTCGGGACATGAACTGTTTCTGATTGACCGCCTCCTCGAAGATTTCTACACTGAACCGCCCCGGGATTACCGCTACTGCGGTTCATACGAGAAATGTGAAACAGAACAGCCCCTTGCTTCACACAAACACAATACATTCGTCACAGAAACTCCACAATGCTCGGCTATACTACCAGCATTAGGATTATTCGTTCGGAGTCATCGCGTGGAACAGGGGGTATTGCACATGCTACGTCTTGAGAAAGTTTTCCGAGTCTACGCCAGCGGTGATCACCCTATCGAGGCCCTTCGCCAAATCAGCCTGGAACTGCCTCCTCGGAGTTTCCTTGCCGTCCAGGGGAAGTCAGGATCAGGCAAGTCAACCCTGCTGAACATACTGGGCTGTCTTGATCGTCCCACGTCTGGAACCTATTGCGTAGATGGACAGAACACCGAAGACATATCCGATGATGGGCTCGCTGCCTTGCGCAGCCAGAAGTTCGGGTTCATTTTCCAATCGTTTAACCTGTTGAACCGGTTCAATGCCCTGGAAAACGTCATGCTTCCCTACATTTATAGCCCCGATCCCCCGGCCGACTACAAGGCCATTGCCCACCAGATGTTGGAGCGGGTTGGACTCGGGAGTCGCTCTCAGCATCTTCCAGGCGAACTATCTGGCGGACAGCAACAGCGGGTCGCAATCGCTCGGGCCCTGGTTAATAGTCCTGATGTGATCCTCGCGGACGAGCCAACCGGGGCCCTGGATAGCCAATCCAGTCGGGAAATCGTGGATCTGTTGGCACAACTGAACATAGAAGGTAAGACCGTGATTATCGTTACCCATGATGGCGAGATCGCTGCCCAGTGTTCCTCCGTAGTAACGCTGGCGGATGGACAGGTCGTTGACCTGCGGGGGACTCTTGTTCCAGACCAAGACCCTAAGGTGGTGGCCACGCTGTGAAAAAGACACTACTGCTTCGCAGCGTGTTTCGGCAGCTCGGAGCGAACCTTCTCACCACATTCTTCATGTGCGCTGGAATCATGATTGGCATTGCAGTCTTGATCGCAGTGATCGCTCTGGGCCAGGGAACCGAGGCACGGATTCTGGAGCGAGTGGACCGCGTGGGCATAGCGGACACCTTCACCCTTCGCACAGTGCCCTGGGGACAGGGCGGGGGAGGTTTGAGGGATGAGCATGGGGGCTTCCTACTCAAGTTTGATGATGTCCTGGATCTGCAGAACCAACTGCCGGGGATCGCTGCGGTGACACCTACCCTGAATACGCGTAGCTCGGTCGGGGCGAACTCAGAGGCTCTTGACAATATTTCCATCCAGGGTGCGGCGCTGGGATTTCAGGATGTGCGCGACTGGAATGTACAGGCCGGTTCCCTCTTAAGCGATGAGGACATCGAGCTAAACTCACCAGTCGCAGTGCTTGGTCCCGCTTTGGCAGCCTGGTTCTTCAGGGGCGACAACCCAATCGGGAACGCGATTTACATTGAAGACACGCAGCTAGAAGTTATTGGCGTCCTTGAGTCTAGGGGCGCAAGTGGGAGTGGACGAAATGCCGATGAAATTGTTCTGGTTCCCGAGAAAGTCTTCGCGGAGTTGTTCCAGCCGCTGGGGTTGAGCACCGTTACGGTCCGGGTTGAGGATGCATCCCGCATAGAAACCCTTGCCCGGGACACGCGAGAGTACCTTGAGGGACTGTATCCCGGTGAGGAACTTTTCGTACGTTTTCCCATGGCAACCGCAAGAGCAAGGGATGAGATGGCCAATGCCTTATCCTTTTACTTGACAGGTGTTGCCATCCTTGCGCTGCTCATTGGTGGCACGGTTATGATGAACCTGACCAGTCTTTCGGTGTCTGCCCGCACAAGGGAAATCGGATTGCGAAAAGCTCTTGGAGCTCGAAAGAGAGACATATCCAGGCAAGTGCTGTTGGAGACCGTGATGATCTCATTGATCGCCGGGATCGCCGGCATGGTCTTGGGTTACGTACTAACCAACGTGTTAGCCGCGCGCCTTGAACTGCGGTCCCTTATGACCTGGCACGCCCCCGTAGCTGGCCTGGCTTTGTCCATGGTAGCCGGGTGCGTCTTTGGGGTTCGCCCCGCCAAGAGAGCTGCCTCTTTGGATCCGGTGGTAGCTCTTCGGGGTATATCCCAACGATGAGGCAACAGCGGAGAAAGTGTCTCAGCATCCTACTACTGGTAGTGCGAGTAATGGTGGTCAATCGAAGACGTTGTCTACTTGCAATAGCTGGAACTGCTGTTGGTGTAGCCGCCGTTACCATACTGGTTTCGCTGGGGCACATGTCGCAAATCCAATTGGGCCATGAACTGGGCAGATTGGGCACGAATGTGCTGATCATTGAATCTGCCCGTTTTCCCCAGGGTCGTAGTACACCAGGGTCGATGGGAGCCACCCTGACGGAAGACGATGTCGCATCTTTGCAAGGCGGGGTAGAAGGCATTGCCACCATTGCTCCGGTCATGTTGCAGCAAGGAGAAGTCTCAAGTGACACAGGTGCAGTCAGGACCGACATCATTGCAACCAGCACCTCATTCCTGGACGTTCGTGGACTGGGTCTATCGCAGGGTGCGCCATTTACCGAACCAGAGATAGATTCCGGAGCACCTGATGGGATTCTGATCGGGCAGACGATCGTCACATTGCTCTTCGGAAACACCGATCCCGTTGGTAACACGGTTAATGTCAATGACACCCTGTTTGAGGTGATAGGTGTCCTCGAAGAGCAGGGCTTAGATGCCAACGGTGAGGATCAGGATGAGGTAGTGATCATCCCGTTGGTTACGGCACAACAGTATCAAGTCCTAGGAACACAGGAGCGTCTTACGCATATCTATATCGAGGTCACTCAGGCGGAGCTGGTCCCGATGGTCAAGGAGAGTGTTATCCGCGTATTGCGTGCTGCCCACCAGCTGGGACCGGATGAGCCAGACCATTTCGACGTCTTCGATCAGGCGCAACTGCTGGCCGCTCGTACCGACATCCTCGGATCCTTGGAAGACCTGGTCTGCGTTCTGGCCGCCATCATGTTGATTGGGGGAGGCCTGGGGATTACGGCTGTCCAACTAATGTCCATCCGGGAACGCACGTGGGAGATTGGGCTGCATCGAGCCCTGGGTGCTCGCAAGCGAGACATTATCTTTCAGTTCCTCCTCGAATCGACCATCCTCGGTGGGTTGGGTGGAGTCCTGGGCGCCGTATCCGGGGTACTAGCTCCTCTGCCGATCGCTTCCGCTTTCTCATTGTCGCCGGTCATCGCCTGGCCGATACTGGCAATCTCGTTGACCACCGGGATCGCTTTGGGGATCGCCTCCGGCGTATATCCGGCCATTTATGCATCCCGACTCGACCCTGTTGTTGCGTTGCGATCTGGCTGAAACTCGGAAAGGCATGGAGCGCACTGCGAATTTCATCTGTTTGTGCGTCCGAAGAGCCTGTTCCGTAGATTCGACAAACCGCGAGAATCCCCATAGGCCGCCCGACTACCTTAGAGCGTAGGAGAGCGTAGGCGCCAGGATTAGGAGAAGCGTTCTCGCCTTTGTTCAAGGACACGCGACTGAGCGTCTAACGCTAACCGGGGACCATCTGGCCTCTTGCTTCATGGAGAGGATACAAGTGCGGGGTCCTCCACTGGGTTCTGCGGCAAGAGATTTGACCAAACGGTTTAGGCTGGCCAGTGATATTCTCTCCGAGGTGACAGCCGAGTTGGCAAGTAATGCCGCAGCGAAATAGCCTGGAGTTCGAGTTCAAGGTGGTAATGGTGGCGCTTCGGGCTGATCATGGCTGGGCGGTGAGAGGGTTGTCGAGCTGAGCAGTCGGGTCAGTGGTTAGAGAGTATAGAACCAACGACGAGAAGTGCTACGAAGTGCCGGCTACCGAAAGGCGAGCAATCATCCCTCGGTTAAGCGGGTATGCGACTTGCAGTAGGTCTCCTCGATCATCCCTGTGCGCCGGTGGACTCGCGGCATTCGAGATCTGAGTTCTGACCGAAGATCACCACCGCCCAAGTCCGCCGCGTGACCTATCTGGGGTCGCTCCGGAGGGATAGCCTGACCGGGGAGGCCGGCTAATCCCTATCGATCGGTGTCCTAGAGGGCTCCGCGATAAGGTCAATGCATAGCGTTGCCGAGTACATCCGGTACCCCTATGATGGATTGGTAGTGGCAACTTCTCGCTATCCGCAACTCTAGAGAGCCCTCATCGACCGGATCCCGTGCAGGGGCGTGCAGAGAACAGCCGGTTACGTGCATAGCTTCGTGGATCTTATCGAGATCATCGGCTATGTGTTCGACGACTTGGAAGTACGGGGCAACCAGGGTGGTGCTCGGTACGATAACGAAGATGGAGCTGGGGATCGGAAAGAAGTTGGTGGTCATGGCGGCTCGCCCCCAGAGGGATTCCGGCCATCAGTCCGAATACAAGCGGTAGCGGCAAGATGGTGCGCCCGCGGGGTACAAGGCCCCCTCCTGCACCGATCATCCACCCTATGGCGCCCGGCATCCATTCGTATGCCAGCCCGCCTCGTCACTCCGGCCGACCTCCCGTTGCATGATGCCCGCGGAAAGGGATTCACTGTCGCCGACCACCCATCCCTCAATTCGAAAGGGCGTGCGACCATGAGAGCGAATGTATCGAGATCTCCCCGAACACCCGATACAGCCCGGCTCGACGTTCGGATCACCGACTACAACTATCGTCCCGTACTCGATGCCCGGGTCACCCTCCGGGCCGACGATACCGAGCTGATCCTCTCACGCATCGACGACAAGAGCGGATACGTCCTCGAA